>NZ_BAAADJ010000009.1 GCF_039522365.1 Bacillus carboniphilus
GTGGAGCTGACAGATACTAATCGATCGAGGACTTAACCAATTACATGGTGATTCGGTCCTTACACCTCATTAGTCAGTTATCTAGTTTTGAGAGAACGAGGTTCTTTCAAAAGGTATAAAATAACTCTTGAATTATTCAAGAAACCCATTATAATAGAATATGTCTTGAAAAATTCAGTCAAAGAAATAAGGTCTGGTAACTATGGCGAGAAGGTCACACCCGTTCCCATCCCGAACACGGAAGTTAAGCTTCTCAGCGCCGATGGTAGTTGGGGGCTGTCCCCCTGTGAGAGTAGGACGTTGCCAGNGAATATTCCACAGTAGCTCAGTGGTAGAGCTATCGGCTGTTAACCGATCGGTCGCAGGTTCGAATCCTGCCTGTGGAGCCATCCATTTGGAGAGCTGTCCGAGTGGCCGAAGGAGCACGATTGGAAATCGTGTAGGCGGGCAAAACCTGTCTCAAGGGTTCAAATCCCTTGCTCTCCGCCATACATATTCACAAAAATGGCCCGTTGGTCAAGTGGTTAAGACACCGCCCTTTCACGGCGGTAACACGGGTTCGAATCCCGTACGGGTCACCACTTATATCGGAGGATTAGCTCAGCTGGGAGAGCACTTGCCTTACAAGCAAGGGGTCGGCGGTTCGATCCCGTCATCCTCCACCATCTAATTTTAATACATTCCCATTATCGCGGGGTGGAGCACGCCGGATTATGCTTCGAAGGATAGCTTCAGCGTACTCATTGAACCGCATCTTGAATCATCTTACTGAAATGAGGACGGTCGTTCTTAATCGAAAGTAAGTCGAGGGTATACAATTGAATTTTTCTTATTATCGCGGGGTGGAGCAGTCTGGTAGCTCGTCGGGCTCATAACCCGAAGGTCGCAGGTTCAAATCCTGCCCCCGCAACCAAAAATGGTCCGGTAGTTCAGTTGGTTAGAATGCCTGCCTGTCACGCAGGAGGTCGCGGGTTCGAGTCCCGTCCGGACCGCCATTTATATTATGAAGTTGGCTCAGTAGCTCAGTCGGTAGAGCACGAACGAGTAAGCTACGAAGCAAAACATCAGCACACAAGTCGAGCAACATCTTGAATAATCTTCCTGAGACTTGGGTGAAGGACAAAGCAAAACTTAAATAGGTGGCAAACCATATTGGCTCAGTAGCTCAGTCGGTAGAGCAAAGGACTGAAAATCCTTGTGTCGGCGGTTCGATTCCGTCCTGAGCCACCATTTTAATTTTAAATGGAATTCATTACCTCTAGAAAGAGTAATGAAAATGTAGTATAATAAATTTCCTTGCCGATGTAGCTCAACTGGTAGAGCAACTGACTTGTAATCAGTAGGTTGGGGGTTCAAGTCCTCTCGTCGGCACCACTGTTTTTAAACAGTAATTGAATATGGATCGTGGAGGGGTAGCGAAGTGGCTAAACGCGGCGGACTGTAAATCCGCTCCCTCAGGGTTCGGCGGTTCGAATCCGTCCCCCTCCACCATGATCACAGGGGCATAGTTTAACGGTAGAACAGAGGTCTCCAAAACCTCCGGTGTGGGTTCGATTCCTACTGCCCCTGCCAATTTAATTTCTACAATAAATTTAATGGCGGGTGTGGCGAAGTGGTTAACGCATCGGATTGTGGTTCCGACATTCGTGGGTTCGATTCCCATCATCCGCCCCATTTTATATACACAAATGGATTTACTTCTTCATATACTATTATTGGGCTATAGCCAAGCGGTAAGGCAACGGACTTTGACTCCGTCATGCGTAGGTTCGAATCCTGCTAGCCCAGCTTAGCTTGCGGAAGTAGTTCAGTGGTAGAACACCACCTTGCCAAGGTGGGGGTCGCGGGTTCGAATCCCGTCTTCCGCTCCAATGACTCTTTATAAATGGCGCCATAGCCAAGTGGTAAGGCAGAGGTCTGCAAAACCTTTATCACCGGTTCAAATCCGGTTGGCGCCTCCAATAACTTTTTTGCCGGTGTGGCGGAATTGGCAGACGCGCACGACTCAAAATCGTGTTCCTTCTGGAGTGCCGGTTCGACCCCGGCCACCGGTATTAAATAATACGAGAAATAAGCATACGATACCAAGCGTTCTCACAATGCGTGAGGGCTCTTTTTTTTTTGTCTACTTAAGAGAAGGTTTTCTACAAACAGTTTGAAAACTTTACAGTGAATTATTGCTTTTTTACTTTTACAAACATATTCAACTAGATGAAAGGGGAACATCATGAAAAAATTATACTTTATTTTATTAAGTACTTTACTATTATTAGTAGCGTGTAGTTCAGAGGATACTGGGGAAATTCAGCTAGCATCCGAACCAATAGAGGAGGAAAATGAAGATATAAAACAAGATGACACAGAAGAAGAAATATCGGAAACAGTAGAAGACTCAAATGTAAATACAGAAGAAGAGATTAGTGAAGAACCAATAGAAAACACAGAAACAGTAACTCCACTGACTGAAGAAGAAGTGAAAGAACTTATTGAGTATACTTCACTTGGAGAAGATGATAATTTAAATAGTTTTTCTTTTATAAATGGTGAAATAAATGCAACGATTGATTTAGCTCCAAATGATTTATTTTCTGCTGAGGATATGGCAGTTACTAGATACAGTCAATTATCCGATGAACTACTATACCATGAGGGTTGGGAAGTTTTAACAGTAACATATGTTAATGTAGGGACAGTTAGTATGAATCGTAATGAAAAAGAATCCAATGAATATGGAGATTACTTTCCAACATTGAAAATTGAAGAAAGATTAAAATGATAAAGCATTAAAGCATTAAAGCATCCTTTTAAAGGGTGCTATTTTATTTTATAAAATGGGTTATTAGATTAAAAGAGAGCTACTTTTAGCAACTCTCTTTGAGTGTTTCATTTTATGAGGTTCGGAGGAGTTTCCCCAGTTAGCCCTTTCTCTAAATTTTCAATGGCCAGCTGTGCCATTTTATATCTTGTTTCTTTTGTAGCTGAACCAATATGAGGTAGTGTCACTACGTTTTGTAAGGTTAGGAGAGGATTATCTTTATTTATGGGTTCTTCTTCATACACATCAAGACCGGCACCTAAAATCCATTGGTGTTTTAAGGCTTTAATTAAAGCTGTTTCATCTATATTTTTCCCTCTTGATCCGTTTATAAGAATCGCATCACTTCGCATCATCTGTAGTTCTCTTTCTCCAATTAGCTTCTCTGTTGTTGGAGTAGATGGGATCATTACACATACAAAATGCGATTGACTTAATAATTCATCTAACTCGCAATAGGTTGCGGCAAGCTTTTGTTCCACTTCTAGTTTTCGTGTTCTACTATGATATAAAACGTTCATATCAAATCCTAAATGAGCCCTTTTAGCAACTTCCTGCCCGATTCTACCCATACCAATAATCCCAATCGTTTTATGGTGGACGTCAACACCAAATAACTCCTCATCAATTGAAGCGGTCCATTTTCCTGATTTCACATAGTTATCAAGCTCCGGTACTCTTCTTGCCGCTGCTAATACAAGACTAAACACTGCATCAGCAGTGGTTTCTGTTAATACGCCAGGGGTGTTTGTGGCCATAATTCCTCTTCTGTTTAATTCAGGGACATTAAGGTTATCATAACCAACCGATACATTAGATACTATTTTTAAATCGGGTGCTAAATTTAAGATTTCCTGGTCTATTTTCAGCCCTGATCCAAGAAAGCCTTGAGCATCTTTTATTTCATTTAAAAATTTTGGGTATGACTGTTCATTAAGATTTGGAAAATAGCGAACCTCAAATTTATCTTCTAAATAAGTAAGCAAATCCTCTGGTAGTTTTTTATATACGACAATTTTATTTTTCATATTGTTGGCCCCTTAAATTTATTCACCTACATGATCAATTTTCTCCCTTAATAATAACAAAAGAGGCTATGAAATAAACAAAAGAAATAATCTACCAATGCTCTATTACATTACATTCTCTACTATCACGATTCTTATTGTTTTATGGTAAATATCTAGAATACTAATTCAATATGTTTTATAGTTAGAAAAACGAAACATTTCTGGGAGGAGAAACCTGTGGAAAAACGTAGATTGACGGTAGAGGATTTATACAGATTTAAAGGTCCCGGTGATGCTCAATTTTCACCAAATGGTACATATGTCGCCTATGTAGTGAAGGGGCTAGATAAGAAGAAAGATAAGAGTGTGACGAATATATTTATACATAATCGGAAGACGAATCAGACAAAACAATTAACTAATTCCGGTAAGGATTCTACACCACGATTTTCACCGGATGGGAGCAGACTAGCGTTTATTTCTTCACGTAATAAAAAGCCGCAAGTTTGGATTTTACCTTTGGATGGTGGAGAGGCTTTTGAAGTTAAAACAAAGGAAAGAGTAAGTGGTCCAATCGAGTGGACACCAGATGGGAAGAGCCTCCTTTACCATGCAGAGGTATTTAGCCAGGAGGAGGAAGCATGGACTCCTTATAAAGGGGCACCTGAATATGACCGGAAGCGAATTAAGGAGTTAGCAGAGAAGACGGATAAGGATAAGAAAGATGATGATCAACACGATAATGAAGTAAAGGTGATTACTCGTTTCAAATACCGAGGGGATGGCCATGGATATTATGGTCATGTGAGAAACCATTGCTTCCTTACAGCTATTCCTGAGCAGGTGGAAGAAGGACAAGAACCAAATTGCAGACAACTAACTAAGGGAGATTATGACCATCATGGTGGAACGTTATCTCCGGATGGAAAATATGTGTTGGTGGGTAGTAGACATACAGATGATGCAGATCATGAGCAAAGGACAGATTTGTGGTTAATTGAAGTTGAGACTGGGAAAGAGCTGCTTCTTTATCGTGCACCAGGACCTTGCTATGCCCCAAGTTGGTCAGAGGATGGTAAATTTATTGCTTTTGGTGGGCACGATCAACGCGTCGGCGCTTCGACATCTATGGATTTATGGTTGTTAAATGTTCATTCTTTTGTGGAAAGAATCTCTGAAAATGGTAAGGCAGAGCCTCTAGAAATGAAGGATGCGACGAATGTAACAAGGCCTTTAGATCGCACGATTGGCGGACAAGGGTCTGATGTTGGATATAGAGCAGGGAATTGGAAAGCGTGGCAAGGAAATCGACTCTTATTTTTAGTTGCGAGTAAGGGTGCCGGTCACATTTATCAAGTGAACCCTGAACTAGGAAAAGCGGAGCCTCTGTTGATTGATGAGCATGGTTCCATTACTAGTCTAGCAGTTTCTGAAAATACGATTGCCTACGCAAAATCTAACCCAACCCTGCCTCAAGAGTTGTTTTTATGGAAGGAAAATGAGGAGCAAATAACAAATGTGAATGCTGATCTGGTCGATGAGTTAGAAATCGGTGCTTGGGAAAAAATCACGTATCCGAGTGGAGAGGCAACGATTGATGGATGGATGGTATACCCTTCTGATTTTGATAAGAAAAAAAACTATCCACTTGTTTTGTTAATCCATGGCGGGCCACATGGAGCTTACGGACCGAACTTCATGTTCAGTGCACAGCTTTTTGCAGCAAAGGGATATGTCGTCCTTTATACGAATCCACGTGGAAGTGAGACATACGGGCAAGATTTTGCTGCAGTCATTGATAAAAACTGGGGAGACCTTGATTATAAGGATATTATGGCAGGGGTCGACGCTGTTATTGAAAAAGGTTTTGTGGATGAGGAGCAAATGTTTGTTCACGGATGGTCCTATGGTGGCTACATGTCCTGTTGGATTCCAACCCAAACAGATCGCTTTAAGGCAATTGCTGCCGGGGCAAGTGTAACGAATATGCTAAGTGGCTACGGTACTTCAGATATTACGTTAGCAGATGAATATGAATACGGCGGCAAGCCTTGGAAAGATGGGGAACATCTAATCGCACATTCCCCAATCGGCCATGTCGAGAATGTGGTAACGCCGATGTTGTTAATGCATGGAGAGAATGACCATCGCGTTGCTGTATCCCAAACAGAAGAGTTTTATATCGCCCTAAAGCGGTTAGGAAAAGAAGCTGTCATGATTCGCTATCCAGATGAGTTCCACGGTTTAGGACGTCCGATTCATCAAGTAGACCGATATGAGAGGTTAGTAGCTTGGTTTGAATATTACCGTAACGTCAATAATGTGAATGCAGAATAAAATAATAAAAGGGAGAAAATGATGTCCATTATTACGAAGTTAAAACTAAATAAATATGAAAATATGGCAGTTCTAAATCAACCGACAGATTACGATTTATTTAATAGTTGTAAAACCAAATTAGCTGGAGGCCATGATGCCATCTTCATTTTTGTTGAAACAGTTGATGAAATGGTGAACCATACTGGTCGCATCATAAAAGAGGAACAGTTACTCGAGAAAGGATACTTATTTTTTGCCTATCCGAAAAAAGGGAATAAGAAGTATGACACGTTCGTTCACAGGGATGAGATTTTTCCAGCAATGAAAGTGGGCGAAGATGGCTATGTGGGCAATAGTGATATCAAATTTTCAAGGATGGTAAGTATGGATGATGTATTTACTGTCGTTGGATTAAAGCGTGAAAAAAAGAAAGAGAAGAAGTCTACAGCAGCGAGTCAGTGTGTGGCAGACTATGAGGGTAATGTCAAAGATGTAGAAGGGCTATTAGCGGGTCATCCCAATGAACTTCAGTTTTTTAAAGACCTAACCCCAGGCTATCAAAGAGATTGGGCTCGGTATATCTTTTCCGCTAAGCAGCAGAAGACACGTGATAAACGCCAAGAACAAATGGTAGATATTTTATCTCAGGGATATAAAACGATGGATCTATATCGTCAGAAGAAGAAATAGGTTCAAAATCAAACACTCACAAATGTTGTCATTACAATATTTGTGAGTGTTTATTTTTGGCAGAGAATAAGTTTTTTATTTTCCCCCGCAACACTTCCATGAACGCTCACCTTCTTAAAGCACTTTTAACAAATCATTTTCAATCTTGCTTGGATCGACCGTTGGGGCATAGCGTTCGACTACGTTACCTTCTCGATCAATAAGGAATTTAGTGAAGTTCCATTTGATGACTTTCGTGAGCATGCCTTTTTTCTGTTCTTTTAAAAATTGAAAAAGCGGGTCTGCCTCTTTACCATTCACATCAATTTTAGCGAACATCGGGAAGGTTACACCGTAATTGAGTTGGCAAAACTCAGTAGTTTGTTCGATATTTTCATATTCCTGATTGTTAAATTGTCCACATGGAAAACCGAGTATTTCAAGGCCTTGTTCTTTGTACTTTTCATACAATTCCTGGAGTCCTTTGAATTGTGGGGTAAAACCACATTTACTTGCTGTATTCACAACAATTAATGGTTTTCCCTCGTAATCTTTTAATGACTTTAGAGAGCCATTCGGCATCTTAACAGAAAAATCGTACACCGTAGTCATTGGCAAATCCTCCTATGTAAGCTATTTTACATCGTTTAAGTAATGGTAGTATCACTTTATACCAGAAAGCCCTTTGTTAATAAGGTTATTGATGATTTCCGCCATTTCTTTTGGTGATTTATCCATTCCATTGTATAGCCAGCTTTTAATGACATGAATACTACCACTGATGATATAGGTTCTTAGATAATTTGAAAATTCTTCTTCCAGTTGGTTTGCAACCATCCAATTGTTCATAAGAAAGTCATGAGCAAATACCATTATTTTTTTCTGAAATGTAGTGTCTACATTTTCGTTGAGAAGAGTTTGGCATACCTCTTGCTTAGAAGCGAAGTATTCTAACATTTTCTCAAGCATCTTAATGGCTTCTTCTTCTTTTTCATAGTTGTACTGACTTAAATAAACCTTCATATCCTCTATAATTTCTTCCTCAATTTTATCAAGAAGGTCAAAAGGATCGGTGTAATGGGCATAAAAAGTGGAACGGTTGATATCTGCCTGCTCACAAAGTTCTTTGACAGTGATAGTAGATATTTGCTTTTCAGTGAGTAATTTCATGAGGCTATCCTTTAGAACCATCCGTGTGTACTTTTTTCTCCTGTCCAATTTTGAGGTCGTCATAGTAAGCTCCTTAACTATTTTTATGTTATCCAACATTATGAGTAAATCTGTTGGTTTATGTACGAATGTTACTGAACTGTTTGTTGATTAGACAACAGTGTGTTCAATATAATGATATGGTGACCTTAGAAAAAGAGCAAGAGAGGATGAACGAAGATAGGCATTGCAGCACGAATTATTAAACATAAAAAAGCCGTAGCGATTACATTTACAGTCCTAACCATCATCTGTTCGCTCGCCATATTAGGTGTATCGGTTAACTACGATATGAAAGATTACTTACCAGAAGATGCTCAGTCGACCATCGCTATGGGTATTATGGAACAGGAATTTGAGGGTAACGTTCCAACGAATCGAGTCATGATCAATGATGTGACTATACAGGAAGCTCTTGCTTTTAAAGAAAATTTGGAAGCTATCGATGGGGTGTCTGATGTCACCTGGTTAGATGATGCGATTGATATAAAATCTCCACTGGAAATGGCGGATGAAGAGGTTGTGGAAGCCTATTATAAGGATAACAAAGCTTTATTTTCATTCAGTATCCGTGAAGGAGATGAAGTGGCTGTAACCGATAATATATATGATCTCATTGGTGATGATAACGCCATGGCGGGTGAATCACTGAATACAGCTACACAACAAAAAATGGCTGGCACAGAGTCCATGTATGCAGCCGCACTATTGGTACCGATTATTATCATCATTTTAGTGGTGTCGACCACTTCTTGGGTTGAGCCGGTGCTCTTCTTAACAGCGATTGGTGTATCGGTTTTAATTAACATGGGAACGAACATCTTTCTAGGAGAAGTTTCCTTTGTAACCCAATCGGTCGCTCCTATCTTACAGTTAGCGGTATCTTTGGATTACGCGATCTTTCTACTTCATAGTTTTTCAGACTATCGAAAAAAAGTAGCTGATCCACAAGAAGCCATGCAGCTGGCAATGGGGAAATCATTTTCAGCAATAGCAGCTAGTGCATCCACGACCTTTTTTGGGTTTATCGCACTATCGTTTATGAAATTTGAAATTGGCTCCGATTTAGGTATTAACCTTGTAAAAGGAATTCTTTTAAGCTTTATCAGTGTGATGGTGTTTTTACCGGTATTAACACTTTTACTTTATAAATGGATTGATAAAACACAGCATAAACCATTTGTCCCAGAGTTTAAGGGAGTGGGGAAGGCTGTAGTGAAAATGAGAATACCAAGTCTACTACTTGTTCTGATTTTGGTGGTCCCAGCCTTTTTAGCCCAAAGTCAGACTGATTTCACATATGGAATCGGGGAACAGCCTGAGTCTACGAGAGCGGGTAGTGATATTGTCAAAATAAAAGAACAGTTCGGCGAGAGTACCCCGATGGTTTTACTCGTTCCAAAAGGGGATGTCGCCAAAGAAGAGGAATTAGTTCAGGATTTAGAAGAGACCAATCATGTGACGAGTGTGATTGCTTATGTCAATACCGTTAGCGCAGTGATTCCGCCAGAGTATTTGGATCCTTCGATAACGGAACAATTCTACTCCGAACATTACAGCCGGATTATCCTTCAAACGAATACAAAAACCGAGGGAGAAGTGGCATTCCGTTTAATCGAACAAATACAAAAGACAGCCGAACAGTATTATAGTGATGATGTTTACTTGGTAGGCGAAAGCGTCACCTTGTTTGATATCAAACACACTGTTGAAAAGGATAATAAGCTGGTAAATATGCTGACGTTGATTACGATTGCTTTTGTTTTATTCGTAACCTTCAAGTCTATTTCGATACCGGTTGTTCTGATTGCGACGATTCAGTCAGCGGTTTGGATTAACCTATCCGTTCCGTACTTTACAGATTCTTCATTAGTGTATGTGGGATACTTGTTAATCAGCATTATCCAGCTTGCAGCAACAGTCGACTACGCTATTCTACTGACGGATGCGTATAAAGAGTATCGACAAGAAATGCCTGCGCTTGAAGCCATTAAGAAAACACTTGATGAAAAGATATTTGCGATTGCGATTTCGGCTTCGATTTTATCCAGTGTCGGGTTCATTTTATGGATGACATCCTCCAACCCAATTGTTGGCGCTATTGGTTTATTACTAGGAAGAGGAGCGCTACTCGCATTTGTCATGGTCGTTTTCTTCTTACCAGCAATGCTATTGGTATTTGATAAATGGATTAGAAAAACAACATGGAAAGCAAAATTTTTTAAGGGGAAATGATGATGAGGAGAACAAATAAAATTCTACTTGTCTTGGCAGCTGTTCTTTTAGTGGTGCCAAACCTGTTTGTGACGGCTACATCAGATGATTCCAAATCATCCGGAACAGAGGAAAAGACTTCTCATGATAAAGGGACCATCTCCTCAAAGGATGAAGTCGTCTACGCAAAGCTAAGTGCAACGGGTGAAAGACAAGAAATCTATGTGGTAAATATTTTAGATATAGAAAAAGCGGGGCAAGTAGTCGATTATGGCCCATACTCTAGCTTGAAAAACTTAACAGACTTAGCGGAACTTCAGCAAAAGGACGGGGAAGTTGAATTCACAGCTCCAGAGGGCAAATTCTATTATCAAGGGAATATGAATGAGGAATCCTTACCATGGGATGTATCTGTTGCCTATTTATTAGATGGAAAAGAGATTGACCCAAAAGAGCTAGCAGGGAAAGACGGGCATGTCCAAATTCGGATAGCCACGTCTGCAAATGAAGCGGTAGATCCTGTTTTCTTTAACAACTATCTATTACAAATTTCTTTATCTCTGAATTTAGAAAGATACAGCAACATCCAAGCTCCTGATGGGATGCTTGCCAATGCGGGTAAAAATAAGCAAGTGACATTTACCATTATGCCTGAAAAAGAGGAAGAGCTTGTCGTTGAAGCAGATGTTGTGAAGTTTGAGCTTGATGGCATTGATATTACAGCGATTCCATCTTCTATGCCGATTGATGCACCTGACATTGATAACATGACAGGAGATATGGAAACCTTAACGAAAGCCATTCTTGAAGTGAACAATGGAGTAGTAGAATTTGCTGATGGGGTGTCTAAATTAAACAACGGAGTGTTTGATCTTCGTGATGGTTCAAAGCAATATAACGATGGAATTTCAACACTTGATGAATCTTCATCGGAAATTGTGGATGCATCAGAATCGATAGGTCAGGCTCTTGAAACATTGAACCAGTCGCTAAGTGGGGAATCAGGCGATATGGGTCTTGGCGATTTGAAAAAACTTGAGACAGGGCTTACGCAAATAGCGGGTGGTTTAAGAGAAGCGTCTGCTGGATTAACCACGCTTAAAGAAAATTACAGTATGGCCTACCTCGCACTAGATGATGCGATGGCAATCATCCCTGAACATGAAATTACAGAAGAGCAAATTCAGCAGCTTTATATGAGCGGGGCCAACAAAACGGTTGTCGATCAATTAGTAGAAACGTATGCAGCAGCTCGTAAAGCAAAAGGAACGTACACGGCTGTAAAAGAAGCATTTGCAGCAGTCGAGCCAACACTAGAGCAAGTGAGCGGTGGAATGACTGAAATGGCGAACAGCTTAGACACGATGGCAGAGGGGCTATCCTCTGTTGGAGATACAAACCCTGCCGATTCCTTAGCACAACTACAAGAAGGAATCAGCGCTCTATCATCCAACTATAAAGCGTTCCATTCAGGGATTGAAGAATATACCGATGGAATCAGCCAATTAGCGACCTCCTATCAAGAAATGCACAAAGGAATCGAAGCTCTATCGGAAGGAACAGGTGAGCTTGAAAACGGTGTAGGTAAATTGCATGATGGTACATCTGAACTCTATGAAGCGACGAAGGATTTACCTGACCAAATGAAAGAGGAAGTCAATCAAATGATGGAAGAATATGATAAGTCCGATTTCGAACCAGTCTCCTTCGTTTCTCCGAAGAATGAGAAAGTGAATTCCGTGCAGTTTGTCTTCAAGACGGCGAGCATTAAAGTAGAAAAGCCTGTTGAAACGGAAGAGCCGGTTGAAGAAGAGACTGGATTTTGGGCTCGATTGAAGGCTTTGTTTTGAGTGGGGATTCGATTAGCGAGTAGATGTGTGGTGGTTATCTGAGCGTGTGGTTTTGGCTATGCGAGAATAATGCTATAAAAGGTGTCAGTCCCTTAACGAGGCTGGCACTTTTTTCATTTATCTCCCCTAAAAGTTTCCAGATACCACTTAATAAAGATAAAATATAGCTATGAGGAAGAGGGGGATAGGGACATGAATATCCAAAATAAAAAAGCATGGGAATATCGGGCATACGAGTTTTGGAATAAAAAATACGGTTCACCGATAGAGAGGGCCAAACAAATAGTAGCAAACCCCAGAGCTAGCTTAAAGAAACATCAAGAGTACTTTGACTACATTGAGGGATTAAAGATTGCAAATATTTGTGGATCGAACGGGAGGAAAGCAGTTCCATTATCCCTACTGGGAGCTGACGTAACTCTATTTGATATATCAGAGGAAAATAAGAGATATGCCCTTGAGCTAGCTCACCATGCAAACACTTCAATAGATTACATAGTCGGAGATATTTACGACTTGGACATCAATAGATTTGCAGATTACTTTGATATTCTCTATCTCGAAGGCGGCATATTGCACTACTTTCATGATATTGATAAATTCATGACCATTCTGTTTACGATTTTAAAAGAGGGCGGGAAAATGATCTTAAGTGACTTTCATCCACTAAGGAGATGCATAGGTCCTAATAATCAATATGAGGATAACTACTTTGACCAGGAAGTCCAAAGCGGAGATGTAGCCTATAAACAATTTTTCGATGAACGAGATCAACAAGATTTCCCTGATGTATTGGTTAAGCCGTATACTTTGAGTGAAATTATAAATTCAGTTATTTCATCAGGATTCACCTTACAAAAATTTGACGAACACCGCGGTTGGAATCATGAAAATATGCCATGGGAGTTTACGATACAAGCTGTAAAATAAGTGAGGACGCGGGACATCTGCCCATTATTACATAAAAAACTTACCAAAAATTAGACGGTGCATAGGATAGTAGGGACATTTAGGGAAATAGAGAGGAGATTACGTATGTACCGAAATCCATACTATCAGAATCAATGGTCTAGTCCGATTCATCAGACGAATTGGGGATACAACTGGGGCCCTCAGCAACAAAACTACTGGAATCAGCAATACTGGGATCATTATTACACAAATAGAGTACAAGATTATGGACCGAATCCTTTTGTTATTAACATCGAAGAAGCAACAAAACAAAACAATACGTTCCGAACCGCATTATGGACAGGAGACCACTTACAACTGACTTTAATGAGCATTAACGTAGGGGAAGACATTGGACTAGAAAACCACCCGAACTTGGACCAATTCCTTCGTGTTGAAGAAGGACAGGGAATGGTAATGATGGGGAAAAGAAAAGACAAACTAAATTTCCAACAAAGAGTTTCTGATGATTTTGCTATCATTATACCAGCTGGAACATGGCACAATGTCATCAATACAGGGAATACACCATTAAAAATGTACTCCATCTACGCGCCTCCACAGCATCCATTTGGTACAGTTCATCAAACAAAAGCTGAGGCAATGGCGGCGGAAGAAGAGCATCATTCATAATTTAAAAAGATATAGACGGTTTTTCAGCTTTTTTCAAGAGTATATGAAAGAGGCTGGGAAGCTGTTTTTATTTTCTTAGGACTAAAAACCTACATATCTAGTAATGGTGATAGGACTAACTTACTGAATTAGACTGATTATTAAGTTTATTCTGATAAATGGTTGAATTACCACTTTTCTACCAGTACTATTAAACTATGTTACCGGTAATATAATCCAGAAAAGGGAGGTAATTTCCATGACTAGAGTTCGTAAAGCCTTATTATCTTGTCTATTCGCTATTGGGATGATTGGTTTCAGTGCTGCATCTGTAAGTGCAACTCCGCCTAGTTTAGAAGATCCAATTGGTGGAGGCGGTAGCGGCGGTGGAAGTGGCGGCGGTGGAGGCTGCCCAACTTCTTGCTATACTGGACCTTAATATCAAAAAAAACCAAGTCTATTCAGGACTTGGTTTTTTTAATGTAAAAATAAGGAGTTATACCTCACCGCCTGATTTCACCTAAATAAACTAAATTAAAACTAAATTCCTTCACCACCACTAACGTACAAGTCCACAGAAAATGAGCTTCGGGGCAAATGTCCGATTTATCATATGTACGGTCTACGGATTTATTATCGAAAGCTATGAGCTACACCCAAATAAATTTAGGAACTCTATTTTAAGTCAGCCCCTTTTACTAAAACAGGTATAAATTCAACATCCCTAAATATAGTGTAGTAGTTAGGACAAGCGAGGGGATGGCTGTGGTACCGATTTTAGAAGAGTTAACAAAGGGGAAAATAGAAAAGGCAATACGGGAAAATTTTGAAGACTTCTATAAAATGGCCCCTAAGAACAAATTTAAATATCTAGAGAAGGATGGCGTCAAATGGGTTTCTAGTGTTTTACCTCATCCTTTGTTTAACCGTGTGGTAGCTACAGATTGCAGTAAAGAAGAGCTGCCCAACATTCTGAATGAAATATCTCAATACTTTCAAGCTAAAAAGCTACCGTTTCTATGGATGAATTGGACGGGAGTGGATCAGTCAGACTCTCTTATAAGTTTCTTAGAGGAGAATGGGTTTTGGAAAATTATTTTTACAATCGGAATGGCACTTAGGTTAGAAAAGCTGAGGGTACCGCAACCGAAAGTGAAAGGATTAGAAATAGTAGAAGTAAAATCGGATAAGGATTTTGCAATCTTTATGGAAGTGTTGCAATCTGGCTTTGAGGCAACGGATGAAATTGCGCAAGGATATCAAGTGATGAATAAAGCTATCTTAGAAAAGCCAGAACACGGCACACATTATCTTGCCAGTTACAAAGGCAAGGTGGTAGCTGTATCATCCGTCATATATGGCTCAGGCGTTGCAGGGATATATAATGTGAGTACACTAAAAAGGGCTAGAGGCAAAGGTTTTGGTAGAGCGGTAACTTTTGTGCCACTATTAGAAGCTAAATCCAAAGGATACAAACTAGCGGTTCTTCACTCAAGTGTGGCTGGATATAACGTATATAAAGGATTAGGGTTTGAAGAGTATTATGAGATTGGGTTATATATGAGAGATAGTGAGATTTGAAAAAAAGTGCTTACCTCTAGTGCGATTAAGTGTAATGAACTGGAGCATGGCGCTTTTTTTGTGTTTCTGAAGGGTCGGAATGGTTCCCTTTTTTATAAAAATAAATGAAAAATGGTCACCATAGCTCCCACCATGATGACCACCTAACTAAAACCTACATTAAAAAATTCCATTCTCATTCGGAGATTCCCCAGGAACAGCTTGTCCTAAATCCCACATTTCAACGATTTGGTTGTCTTGGAACCGGCAGATATGTACAACGGCAAATCCTAGATCCTCTGGATTTTGCTTAATATGTGAGAAAACCATTACTTTATCATTCTCTTGAATGGCTAGTTTCACATCAAGTGTCTTGTTAGGATTCTGGGAAGCGTCCTCTTCCATTGCATGCATAAGTGAATCTGCATCTCCAGGGAAGTATGGATTGTGGTGAAGAAAGTCAGGTGCTATGTAACGGTCGTATGCTTCTCGAATATTCCCTTGGGCTACAAGTTGTAAAAAAGAAACAGCTTTTTCTTTTAAAGTTGGATTGGTGCTCATTTTTCATCATCCTTTTTAAGTAAAGTCTAAAGAATACAGAAAAATGAGTCAATCGATATTTTACCATTAACGGTTATTATAAAAATCAATAGCCTTCTGGATATACTTTTCTTCTCCCTCAGGTACTTCTTCCTCGTGAAAAATAGCATCAACTGGACATACAGCTTCACAGGCACCGCAGTCAATACAAATATCTGGGTCTATATAAAATTGATCTTCCCCCTCAGCAATACAATCAACAGGACAGACATCGACGCAGTCTGCCGCTTTTTCTTCGATACATGGGGATGTGATAACGAAAGGCATACGGGTTGCCCTCCTTTTAAAGTGAAATATAGAATCTGTCTAAGACCTAATACTTAGTAAAACTTCCCTCATCCGGTTTAAATTTTCCCGAATTTTAACAGCACTTAAGTAGTCAATTTTATTATGATAGTTTTCGGTTTGCTCCAACTGTTCTTCAAGGGACAGTTGTTGGTATTGGTCAATCTGGTTCCCAGTGGAATTTTGATAGTCCATCATTAAATTGGCCTCAAGCTGAATAACCATGTCCGTTAGCTCACTCAGGCTTTTAGACATAGAAGCAACGCTATTTAGGCTTTGATTACCGGAGTCATTCGTGACCGCTTTAGTCTTTCCCTTTAGCTCATTCAATCTATTTTTTATAGTAGTAAGTAATTCTGTATGTTCAGAATCGACTTCCATATGATCAAGAATTTGTAAAGTATCCCCAATCAATATTTGTAACCGTTCTGAGGCATTATGCATAATAGACTCCCCTTTAAAATCCTATATATCTTTAATATGTTTATATGGATAATAGTCTATACACCCTAAAGGGATATCGTTAGAATGCGTTGGAACGGTTTTGATATAATATAAAGAAAGAAAAAGGGGGAAGACGATGGATCTGATTTACAACAAACTAATAGAATACGGGATGGAGCCGGTTCTTGCGGATTATATGGCTGTTATTATTATGATCCTGTTTATAGCCATCCTTTGTATCATCGCGAACTTTATCACGAAGAAAATCGTAATGAGGATTATCACTCATTTTATAACAAATAACAAATTCACATGGGATGATAAGCTGCTGGAACGGAAGGTATTTCACCGGTTATCCCACATAGTACCGGCCATCATTATTTATTCCTTTGCCCCAACCTTTGAAGAATTTCAGTCAATCATTGAAAAAGGGGCCATTGCCTATATCATTGTTGTAGGGCTTATTGTCATTAACAACTTCTTAAATGCGTTTAATGATATTTATCAAACCTTTGAAATTTCTAAAACAAAGCCTATAAAGGGATACATACAGGTAGCTAAAATTGTTGTGTTCATCCTTGGCGGTATTGTAATTATTGCTGATTTAATCGGGGAAAGCCCATTTATTCTCCTCAGCGGTTTTGGTGCACTGTCGGCGGTAATTCTTTTAGTATTCAAGGATTCTATTCTTGGACTTGTAGCGGGGATTCAGTTAGCGGCCAACGATATGGTGCGTGTGGGTGACTGGATTGAAATGCCGAAATATCAGGCAGACGGTGACATTATTGATATCTCCCTCAACACAGTAAAAGTCCAAAACTGGGACAAAACCATTACAACGATTCCAAGCTATGCGCTGGTATCCGACTCTTTTAAAAACTGGAGAGGGATGGAAGCAGCAGGTGGACGACGAATCAAGCGACCTTTATTTATCGACACCACTAGTATTTCGTTCTGTACTGAAGAAATGCTAGAGAAATTTAAGTCCATTCAATACCTGTCCACTTACATAACAAACAAAGAAACAGAAATTGCGGAGTACAATGCCAAAGTGGATAAAAGAAATCGGGTAAATGGGCGAGCTCTAACGAACATCGGGGTATTTAGAGTGTACATCAACCATTACCTTCAAAATCATAAAGGAATCAGGCAAGACATGACCTTAATGGTCCGACAATTAGAACCAACCGAACACGGTCTTCCGCTAGAAATCTATGCATTCACCAACGATATCCGCTGGGCAATATACGAATCCATCCAATCCGATATCTTCGACCACCTATTTGCGGTCGCACCAGAATTCGGACTAAGAGTATTCCAAAACCCATCCGGAAACGACTTCCGACAACTCCTAGGGACAGAGGGGACAGGTTCGGTGTCCCACATGCTAGGTGAATAGGGACAAGGGGACAGGTTTCCTGTCCCACCTACTAAAAAAGTGGTGCTCTCCCAAACCATGTTGGGAGGCAGCACTTTTCAATTTAATGCAGAATCGTTCTCATAATAAAGGTATTATCTCCATACGTACTAAACTCGTCTGAACGTTCCCCTTTTGTTTCAGGGATATTGTAGGAACGGTCAGCCACAATCCACTCCACTTTATCGTCAGCATCAACCGTTATTTTCACATATAACTCTCCAGACTGCCCTACAATGTAAGTGAATAGTAGTGGTTGATTTTCCGTAAAGTGATCATGAATTAACTCGACCTTGCGACCATTAAGGAATAGCTCTGAAACATTCATAGTTGATAAAGATTTCATCAGCATTTCTTCAGCCTGTCTTTGTGATTCTAAATGGTACTCAATCGTACGTTTATCGCCTTGAACTTCGTCTGAAAGAATCGTCACAGCAGGTGCTTCCAAATCATATAGGTCAGCCTCAGTGTAACTAACATCCCAATATAGCAAAGGGAATAGCCTACCGAACATGGTGTACCTTTTGAAATCTATTCATTTTCTAATGATATTCGTTGGGAAGTGTACGAATCGATTCATGCCGATATTTTTGGTCATTTATTCGCAGTTGCACCTGAGTTCAGGATTCGATTGTTCCAGATTCCTTCAGGACATGATTTTAGAGTGATGGTGGAAGGAAGCAGGGAAACGCCTTTTCTTTCTTTAAAACTACCGTTAATAGGAAACCTTCCCTATTTTTAAATATTATAGTATGATTTAACATAGATGAGGACCAAGCTTTGTTCTCATTTGAAAAAGGCAAATCTATCGAAAGGTAGAGACGCAAAGTCACAGACCTACGGTGTTTAACTATGGTGGCTGGACCGCTGAAGAATGAAGAATAAGCTCATATGTTAATAGAGTTATTCACGTTCTTCCGACGCAATCTATTTTATTGTATTGGGAGGTTTTTTATTTATGGAGAAGTTTTACAAGGTTTTAAGATCGGGTTTTATTGTATCTGCTTTTGCTTTGACTTTGGGTACGGGACAAGCTCTCGCGGAGGAGCAGGAGACAGTTGATGAATCTCAAGCAATAGAAAGTGAAAGTTTAGAAACAACAGTTGAGGAGTCAACTCAAGAGGAAGAAACAACAGAGACTGCTCCTGTAGAGGAAGTTACGGAGCCTGAAAACACTGAAGGTACAGAGGAAGCTGAAACAGAAGAAACAACCGAAGAAGAGAGTGTAGAAGAACCTGCTCTTCTTCCAGATGATTTATTTTATTTTGTAAAAACATTGATGGAAAATGTTCAGCTTGCCCTAACGTTTGATGATGTTGAAGAAGCTGCATTGTTAGTTGAATTTGCTGAAGAGCGTATTAAAGAAGCGGAAGCCTTGTTAGCTCAAGGTGAAGAAGAGCTAGCGAATGAAACTTTACAACTGGCAATTGAACAACAAGAGCAAGCATTAGCTAAATATGAAGAGGCTGAAGCCACTGATGAGGAAGAAGCAACAGAAGAAAGTGAAACTGAAATAGAAGGCGAAGAGGCTGCATCAGAGGACGAAGAAGCGGAAGAAGTTGATCCGGTTCGGGCTGAACTTGAGGCTAAATTCTCCGCAAATATTGCAGCACTATCAGCGGCCTTTGAAAAAATCGAAAATCCTAAAGCAAAAGAGGCTTTAGAAAAGAATATTGCGAAAGCACAAGAGAAGCTAGAGAAAAAAATCAATAAGAAATTAGCAAAAATGGCAAAGAACGATTCTGAGACAGAGACAGAAGAAGCAACGGTTGATTCAGAGGTAGAAGATGTCGTTGAAGAATCAACTACAGAAGAAATAGACTTGGTGGAAGCTGAAGAAAGTGCTGAAGCGGTCGTCGAGGAAGAAGAAGCTACTGAAGATGATAAAGAAGTGGTAAAAGTGGAGAAGACATCTCCAAAGTCTGAAGAAAAGAAACAGGCTGCTCAAGAAAAAGCAGTAGAAAAGCAAAAAGCGGCTCAGGAAAAAGCTGAAGAAAAACAAAAGGCTGCTAAAGAAAAAGCAGCAGAGAAACAAATTGATACAGAGGAAAATGTCGAGGAAGAACAAAGTGATACTGAAGAAGAAGAAGCTGAAGAAGATGAGGAAGAAGAAAAAGTAGAGAAGAAGCAAGAAAAGGGCAGTAAAGGTCAGAGCCAAGAAAAAGGTAAAGGTAAATAGGGACAGAGGGGACAGGTTTTCTGTCCCACATAGTTACCTGTAAATGAAAAGGAGCAGTGGAGCTATCTACTGCTCCTTTTTATATTTTCTATCTAGAAAGTATAAAGTTTCTCCCCATAATGTACTCAGTTTCTGAAACCTCTTTAACAACTTCCAAATCAAACTTACCATAAAACCTAATGAGCTTTTGAATTCCATCTTGTGAGGTCTTGTCTTCCTCTTCAAAAGGAAAGGGGATTACAGCTAAGTAGTCTACTTTTAGTACTTGTAGAAACTTCATGATCTCTGATAGAGCTTCTGTCCCGTACCCCTTACCTCTGAAAGATTCATCTATTTGGATGCGGTCAAGAATGGCGATAAGGTCTATATAATCAGTCTTAGAAATGTCAGAAAGGTTGAAGACAATTTGAGATAAATCAGCAGAAGTATCATCAGTAGCTGAAAATATCGAGTTCCAGCTTTGTTCTGAAGTGTTAATTAAATAAAGTGTAGCAGAACCAATACTCGTTGTTTCATCAGTAAACATGTTAGTTAGCGTGACTTTTACATCGCAATATATAATAAACTCAGTCTCAACATCTAAGTTAGAATGAAAATCTACAGATACATAATAATCGTCCATAGTAAACACCCCAGTCCTCAAGTTATCCTAATGTTTAGTTTCCTGCCAATACTAGTTTTATATACCCTTGGGACAAGGGGACAGGTTTCCTGTCCCACTTTGATATAACCAACGGTTGTCCACAATTCGGAAGCAGAGATATACTCTAGCCTTCTACTCAACAAATAATGATATCACCCATTTTTAGAAAAATATTGAAATTGGAAAACAACTATGATAATTTTAAATTTAGAGACCGTTCGGTTTTAAAAGGGGAGGTGCGACCATGAGAAAAGGTGAGAAAACTAAACAGCAGATTATCATTATGGCTACTGACGTTTTTAATCAGAAGGGGTATTTTGGAACTTCACTCACTGATATTATGAACGCGACCGGTTTAAAAAAAGGGGGAATTTATAATCATTTTGAGAATAAAGAGGAGCTGGCCATTGCATCTTTTGACTACGCGATAGAGGTCATGACCCAAACATATGCCAATGCAATCAAAGGAAAGAAATCTGCGATTGACCAGTTAGTAGCGCTTTTTTCTATTTATGAAAATGTAATCGAAGATCCTCCATTAAAAGGAGGCTGCCCCATCCTAAACACCGCGGTAGAGAGCGACGATACGAATCCCGTTTTACGTGAAAAGGCTCAAGAGGCGATGTCGAAATGGCTAAGATTATTACAAGTAACGATTCGTAAAGGAATCAAGAGAAATGAGATTCGGCCAACTGTTAATATCGAATCCCTTTCCTCATTCATTACCTCTACCATCGAAGGGGCCGTTATGCTTAGTAAGCTATACAATACCAATATTTATATGAAGCATGCCATAAACAATTTAACAGAACACATTGATGGCTTACGTGTTCGTTAAATTTTTTTAGGTGAAAAACAGACCGTTTGGTTTTATTTTCCGAGCATGTTAGATTAAAGGAGTGGATATAAATGTTTTTTTCGCTGATAGCTTGTTTGATTATTCTTAGTTCATTTATAACTTTTGTTTGGATACTAACTGTGAAAAGTCAAACTCCCAAAAAAATCGTAGTTGATCGAACACCTGATGTCCCTTATGAGAATGTAACATTTAAGAGTGGTACAAATGGAGTGAAAGGGTGGTTCATTCCATCAAAAATAAGTGGTGGAAAAAGCCCTCTCATCATTATAATTCATGGCTGGGGATCTAACCGTTCGCGAATGAAGAGATATATAAAACCTCTCTATAGTGAGGGGTATTCCTTATTGCTTTTCGATGTAAGAAGTCATGGCGAAAGTGAAGATGTTAAAGCACCAACGGTTAAAATATTCAGGGAGGATGTGATTGCTGCGATTCAATATGCCAAATCAAGGAATGAAATTGACCCAAATAGGATTGGTATCCTAGCTCATTCCTTTGGTGGTTTAGGCAGCATCATAGCAAATCAAGAAGATCTAGGAATTCAAGCAGTAGTAGCAGATTCCATTCCTGTTCAATTCAGTACCATCATGAAGGCTGCTTTAAAAATGTATAAAATGCCCTATTATCCTTTAGGACCTATGATGATAAACATTATGTTTATAAGAGCAGGTATATCTAGAAACGAGTTAAAAGAATATGATGTTCCAAAAGCTCTGAGAAACAGAAAATCAGCCGTTTTTCTGGTCCACTCGAAAAAGGACGACTTTGTTCCTTCCACCGAGTTAGATTACATTGTAAGACAGGTAGATATCCCGCATATCTATGTGGAAAGTAAAGGGCACCGAAGCTCAGAAACCGACCCCAAATTTTGGAACCATGTCCTGCCATTCTTCCACAACCACCTGCATGGGACAGGGGGACAGGTTTCGTGTCCCACAAAAATGCCCCTTTAATGATGGGAAAAGGGAAGCTGGGGAATCATTCTCCCTGCTTCCAACTTCTAGCTTCTAAATGTTTGTAAAAGAAACAAACAATACTCCAATGGCCTCCTAACAGCCTCCCTATACGTACTCAACTCTCCCAATTTCATAAAAATCTCACGACCAGGCTTAGGATTGACCTCAATCAACCAACATCGACCATTGATTTCAACTCCTACATCAAGTCCAAGCTCTATCATTCTCCCAAACTGTTCTTCGACTGTCTGCGCTGTTGCATAAGCTAACCTCCGACAATCAGCCAAAATTGCTTGTGTTTTTTCTAGTGTGAAGCATTTCATCAATAAGTCCTGTGGTGGATTTGACTTCCCACCCCCATGTAGGTTAGAAGTGGCGGAGTGATGGCTCCCAACCCGCATCCCTGAACCAGTGATGTCCCATTCACCATTACCGTTCTTTTGAATGAGAATCCGCATATCAACAGCCCGATCCTTAATTAGGTTAAGGGATAGCCCTTGTTGAATGATATGTTTTCCTTTCGACAAGTGTTGTTCAAGAAACTTAGATAATGCAGTGAAAGAAGATTGCTTTGTATTAAAAATCTCTCGTACATGGTTCCGGCCGAGCACATAATATCCGTCCGTATCTTTAGATATCTTCATAATCCCTCTTCCACCAGTCCCGTTAACAGGCTTAACATACACAACAGAATCACTTTCCAGCATCTGAAGTAACTGAACCCTCGAATACAACACCGTTTTCGGAAGCCATTTGTGCAGTACCTCATTTTTCATCAGTGCACGATGAACCTTCCACTTGTTGCCCAACCGATTGTTCGCATAACTAAAACCGGATGCCTTCCTTAAAGCTACATACTCTTTAAAAGCGGGATCCGTCGTAAACCGAAACCGGTCTATCACAATGTCCGGCCGCATGAACCACTTGGATGCCCAGCTCCCATCTTCTTTTAGATAAACCCCAGATACTTGGTTCGAGCCAAAATCTACATCAGCAGGTGAGAAAAAATAAAGTATGACTCCTAAAGCTTGGCCTTCCAACCCCAACTGCCTAAAGTAAGCAGGCTCTTTAAAACGAAACCCATCTCTCCAAGTAAGGACCCCAATTATCGGTTTTCTCATGGAAACCTCCCTTTCAACCTTTTTATTAGGGTATTCAGGAGAGTTTTTTTTGCCCGGAGTGTACATTAGTTCCCATATTGGACTTTGTTATTATGAACTATAAACAATAAGGATATTATCACAAACGAAAATTATTTATTGAAAAACGATAAAAATCGTGATAAAATTCAAATGAATAATCAAGTGAGGTGCTTTTTATGAAACGAGGATCAACCCTCTTTTTAAAGTTATCTGTTTTTCTTATCGGAGCTCCAGTTCTTGCTTTATGTGTATTTGGAGTGCCTTGGTTAGTTAAACATCCAGTTAATCCAGACTTTGCCTATATCCTATATCCCATTATTATAGGTATGTATGCATCGGCAATACCGTTTTTCATTGCCTTGTATCAAGCATTTAAACTATTAAGCTATATTGACAAAAACCAAGCTTTCTCGGAGTTGTCGGTTAAAGCCCTAAAACATATTAAAGTTTGTGCAATCACAATCAGTGGTTTGTATACAGCCATTATGCCATTTGTTTTTTACTTGGCAGAGATAGACGATGCTCCAGGACTCATTATAATTGGTGGAATCCCGATTTTCGGTGCATTGGTCATTGCAGTCTTTGCGGCTGTCCTCCAAAGGCTTTTACAAGAAGCGATTAACATAAAATCAGAAAATGATTTAACGGTCTGAGGTGAAAACATGGCAATAATAATCAATATTGATGTAATGCTCGCAAAAAGGAAAATGAGTGTAACAGAACTTTCCGAGAGAGTTGGGATCACAATGGCGAATCTTTCTATATTAAAAAATGGAAAAGCCAAAGCCATTCGCTTATCCACTCTAGAAGCAATTTGTAAGGCTTTGGATTGCCAGCCGGGGGATCTTTTAGAATACAGAAGCGATGAAGAAGTACAAACATGATAAATCAAGAACTTAAAACAGTTTATATCTTATTAACGGATACAGATACAGTATTGTCTAGAATCATCAAATGGTTTACAAATGCCCCATATAATCATGTTTCAATCGTACTTGATGAAAAACTCGATGAGATGTATAGCTTTGGACGAAAATATCCGAGAAATCCGCTCATTGCGGGTTTTATCAAAGAGGATGTCTATTTCGGAACCTACCGCTATTTAGAAGATACAAGATGTCTCCTTACAAGGATGGAGGTTTCCTCAGAGGAGTTCGCTCGGATTCAAAAAGTTATTCAAAGTTTTGATCAACATAAAGATAAATATTCCTATAATCTGTTGGGACTTGTTGGGGTGGCTGTGCAACGACCAATTGACCAAAAGAATAAATATTTTTGTTCTCAATTTGTAGCAGAGGTTTTTGAAAAAAGCGGCCTGAATTTATGGGATCTTCCTCCTGCCCTTGTCACCCCTAATGACTTTTTAATGCATCCACGCTTTGACATTGTTTATGAAGGAAGTTTGTATGAATATCCTTTACTAAATCATGAGTTATTAACCAGACATACTATTGATATGTCCTATCCGTTTATGTATCCTTTTGAGCTTTTAAAGAAGAAATTACCGCTATAATTTTAAATTCATACCTAAAACGCAGAGGTGTAATCTTTGCGTTTTTTTCATGCATAAAAAGATGGATGATATTGTATCTAATACGTATCAGGGAATGTCCACAAAATAACATGAAGGTTCATTTCACATTAGGAGGATAATCATAAATGTTCTATCATGTTAAAGAACTTCAATATAATGCAAAACCGAGCCAGCCAGATCCAGTTTATGCAAAAAAGCTACAAGAAATTTTAGGGGGGCAATTTGGAGAAATTTCCGTCATGATGCAATACCTATTTCAAGGGTGGAATTGTCGAGCAGAAGGAAAATATCGTGACATGCTACTCGACATCGCAACAGAGGAAATTGCTCATGTGGAAATGATTGCAACCATGATTGCTCAATTGTTAGACGGAGCACCGGCTCATGACCAGGAACAAGCTGCAAAGGATCCAGCGGTGGAAGCAGTGCTAGGGGGAATGAATCCTCAACATGCAATTGTAAATGGACTAGGTGCGCAGCCGAATGACAGTGTAGGATACCCTTGGACAGCTCGTTACACCATCGCAAGCGGAAACTTACTTGCGGATTTTAGAGCTAACCTCAATGCAGAATCGCAAGGACGGCTTCAAGTATGTAGACTGTATGAGATGACTGCAGACCCAGGAGTTAGAGACATGCTTTCATTCCTAATTGCTCGAGATACTATGCACCAAAACCAATGGATGGCAGCGATAGAAGAACTAGAGCAAACGCAAGGTGCCATTGTACCAAGTACGTTTAACCAAGAATATGAGAAACAAGAAGTGTCTTACTCGTTCATGAACTTTTCACAAGGCGAAGAGAGCAGCACGGGAAGATGGGCAAGTGGACCAACTTTCGATGGGCAAGGTAACTTTGAATACATCCAAAATCCAGAAGCAATGGGGCAAAAACCACAGTTAAATCCAGGACCTAAATATATCCATGGAACCCCTCCACTTGACATGAGAATCCAACGCGGGGCAGGAAAGATGGAACCAACTTATAATAACGATCAACCGCTCCAATAAAGAAAAATCAATTAGAAAAGGGCAGTCAATTAAGCATTGATTGCTCTTTTCATTTATCTTCCTTTTAGGATGATATGGGTATTTATGGTAACATATAAGAAGGGGCGAAGAACTTGAACATATTTCTAGGAGTACTTCTCATTGTGTGGGGATCAATGGTACTTTATTCTTCCCTATTTAATTTAAAAAATAAAGAATATAAAGATAAAGGTGTTTTGGGGGTTAGTGGCTACATTGAGTTAGAGTTTTTATTAAAGTTATTAAATAAACTACCACTAGCACTTGTAAAAGCGGTTATTGTGATAATTGGCCTTACCTTTATAATTACTGGAATAGTGATCTTTTAAAGTCAAATACCCATGTAGAAAATAACCAAAAATTATGACAGCAGAAGAAGGGTTCGTATCAAAATGAAGAATAAACGCAATTTTTTAATAGGGTTGTTAACCGTAGTATTAGTGATATTGACTTCATGTGAAAATCCAGCAGACGATTCAAGTCCTACGTCGGACAACCAGGTACAAAAGAATGAATCAGCTCAAAACGCAAACGAGGAATCTCCAGAAAAGGTAGACACAATAGAAGAAGACATCTCAACAGAAGATAAAGAGAGTCTTAAAGAAGAATATCTTAAGAAATTAAATGAAACAAAAAGAGAATGGGATGAGATCAGAGAAAACTCAAAAGATGAAATCACATATGCTTTAAAAACAATAGAAGGTGACAGATACGACGTTTGGGATGGATTACTAAATGAAATCTATGGTGTCCTAAAGGAGCAGCTCACTCCAAAAGAAATGGACCAACTAAGAACAGAGCAACGTGAGTGGATAAAATACAGAGATCAATCTGCAAAAGAGGCTTCCTTAAAATATGAGGGCGGTACGCAGGAACATCTAGAATACGTTATCGTCCTAAACAATCTCACAGAAGAAAGATGCTTTGAACTAGTGGAAGAATATATGGAATAAGGGACACGGGGACAGGTTTACTGTCCCACATACCTCTAATAAAGAAACCCTTCCCCTTTACAAAGGAAAAGCAAAAGTTTAATAGAATACTAACTGGTATTAGAAAGTAAAAATCCCCATCGTAAAGAGCAGGGTATCACATAGAGGTGAAATGACATTGTTTATTCTAGAAAAATCATTACCCCAACATGTTTCAGTAGAAAAAAGTATTATCAATTCCGATCCTTATTTTAATATAGTCTCAAAAGGAAACATTTACGGAAGAGGAAATTCTAATAGAAATCAATAAGGCGTTAAAGGTTGGGGCAGAAAGGTTTATTGTGAAAGATGTAGCTGAACCGGTGGCTACGATTGAATATTTACTAGAAACCCCTGGTGATAAATGTACCTGGCTAGGACTTTTACAAATCAAAAAGGAATACCAGGGTAGAGGGTACGGAACCCGCATTTTAGGTCAGATTGAAGAAATCTTCAGAGGACAACAAGTGAAGAACTATAGAATTGGCGTCATTGCAGAAAATGAACCAGCCTTGAAGTTTTGGAAGAAACACGGTTTTCAGGAGGTTAAATCTGTAATCAATGAGGATGCGAAGGAGACTATCACTTTTGAGAAAAACTTAAGTGAGTTATAAAAAGAAGTCGTTCCAATTTGCTGTGGAACGACTTCACTTTATTTAAAGACCACTTTGCTGCGTAATCCAAGGTCTCATCCGAACAAAGATTAAGAAGAACACCACACTAATCATCATTCCTTTTAAAAGGTTAAAAGGAAAAATGGAAGCTACAATAAGCTTGCGGGTTTCCTCTGCACCCATCGCGGGGGCATTTAAAAACCAGGTATAAGCCGGTAAAATCACATAATAGTTTAAGATGCTCATGATGATTCCCATTGTGATGGTACCAGCCACTAGGGAAAACACCATTCCTTTACGAGTGCGCAATTTTTGATAAACATAGTAGGTCGGTAGAACAAATAGGATTCCGGCTAGGAAGTTAGCAATTTGACCAACTGGAACGCCTGTTGGACTGCCGATGAATAGATAATTCATCACGTTTTTTAAGAATTCCACAACGATTCCGGCAATCGGACCGAAAATCAGTGCTGCAATAAGTGCTGGGACATCGCTAAAGTCCACTAATAGAAATCCCGGAAATGGTGGTAGCGGGAAATTCAGCAGCATCAAGATAAACGAGATGCTGGATAGCATAGCAATAGTCACACTTACTTTAACCTTCGAATGTTTCATTTTTCCTCTCTCCTTTGCGATCCATCCACAACAGAAGAAAGGTTCAGCATGAAAAGCATGTGCCTGCTGAAAAATACAAAACCCCCAAGTATACATACTTGAGGGAGAGTGAACAGGCACGCAAAATAAACGTCCAAAACCACATTTTTTGAACGCATGCAGAACCTCCATCTTCTCCCATCCAGACTATACTGTCGGCTTTGGAATTACACCAAATCCTGCCCAAACTACAGGCTCGCGGGCTTAGAGAAAACTCATCACCGCCGGTCGGGAATTGCACCCAGCCCCGAAGATAGATCAAATCATTTAATTTTCATATCTATTATACTCAAAAATAAGCTCCCATGAGAACTATTTTCAAATCATGACTTCTTGGCATTTCAATGAGGATTTCTCCATGTAGTGGGACAGTAAACCTGTCCCCTTGTCCCTAGGCTTCTAGCCAGTGTTGCGACCATTTTTCGGTTTCGCGCATGATGGGTTCAAGGGCCTTTCCTTTTTCAGTTAAGGAGTACTCTATTCGTACTGGAGTCTCTGGGAAGACTTCGCGTTTTACAAGACCCTCGTTTTCAAGTTCCTTTAATCGATCCGATAGAACTCTACCACTTACACCAATGGATGATTCTATATTGCAAAACCTCTGTGGACCAGATAGAAGCTGGTAAATAATTAAACCTGTCCATCTTTGGCTCAAAAAACCCATTGCTTTTTCAAATCTAGGACAAATCGTCTTATCCATTTCAATCAACTCCTTACTTATATTATAAACTGGTGTAAGAAATAATTGCATTACTTTTTTTAAATAAGTGACTTGACTACATTAAATTATAATATTATACTAACTTACATAAAGTAACCAACTGACAAATTGTTCAGTTATCACAAGGAGGTAACCATATGAATTTTCATCGTGAACCGATTACTTTTGTAGGTCAAGTAGACCTAAAGGTACAGAATATAGAACGCTCTATCGCTTTTTATAAAGAAGTCATTGGCTTCAAGGTTTTAGAACAAACGTCTAAGTCCGCTACATTTAGTGCGGATGGAAAAACCGCATTATTAACAGTAGAACAACCAGAGAATGTAGTCCCAAAGCAAGGGAAGACAACGGGGTTATATCACTATGCACTACTTCTGCCAAAGCGAACAGATTTAGCTAAGATTGTTCAGCATTTTGTAGAAATTGGATTACGGTTCGGTTCCTCAGATCATCTGGTAAGTGAAGCTCTTTATCTAAACGACCCAGATGGAAATGGAATTGAAATATATATAGACCGGGACCCTTCTGAATGGAATTGGAATAATGGGGAAGTAGAAATGACAGTCGACCCATTGAATTTCCCAGACCTCCTATCTGTAGGAAAACAGCAGTCATGGAAAGGGCTGCCGGCTAACACGGTCATGGGACACATCCACTTGCACGTATCGGAATTAAAAAAGACAGAGGAGTTTTATTCCAAAGGACTCGGATTTGAAGTCGTCAATCGATTCGGTTCTCAGGCACTCTTTATTTCTGATGGCAAATACCATCATCATATTGGCTTAAATACTTGGAATGGCGTAGGGGCACCAGCACCTTCTCCTAATAGTGTTGGACTAAAGTCATTTACCCTAATGCTTTCAAGTGAGGAAAAGAAAAATAAAGTTGTGGCCCAGTTGAATGAAATTGGTGCATCCGTTACAGAAGAAAATGGTTCTATCGTTACGACAGATCCTTCAGGAAACCGGATTCGCTTACTAGTCCAAAGCTAGCTGGAGGCTAAACATGACTATGAGTGAAAAAGAGAACATCAAAAAGCCAGGAATTGAGATTGGTATTTATACACTCGGAGATATTGGGGCGAATTGAATCTACTAAATTAGTAATAAATTAGGATGGTGTAAATAATGGGATTTATCAATAAATTATTTGGAAAATCAGATCAGGAGGAAGTAACCATGACAAATGAAAAGTTAAACATAGGGATTATTTTAGGAAGTACACGTCAAGGAAGAGTAAGTCCACAAGTGGGAGAATGGGTAAAAGGAATTGCGGATCAACGTGGAGATGCAAACTATGAAATTGTCGATATTGCAGACTTTCAATTACCGTTCTTAGGAACAACAGATGGTACTGAACCAGGGATTGCAGCTTGGAATGAAAAATTAGCGAATTTAGATGGATTCGTATTCATCGTTCAAGAGTACAACCACAGCATAACAGGTGCGTTAAAAAACGCGATCGACTTTGCGCGTGAAGTTTGGTACAACAAAGCAGCTGGTATTGTAAGCTATGGTTCAACAGGTGGAGCACGTGCTGCTGAACATCTTCGAGGAATCCTTGCAGAGCAAAAAGTGGCAGATGTTCGAACACATCCAACACTAAGTTTATTTACCGATTTTGCAAATGGAACTGAATTCACACCACAGGACCTACATGTGGACAACGTGAACACTATGCTTGAGGAAGTTGTTTCATGGAGCGGTGCATTAAAAACATTAAGATAAAAACAAATAAGAAAGAAAAATTTCACAATCAAAACAATTACAGAGGAGAAAAAATAATGGTTCAAAAATATGAAGTAAGTTTATTGATTATTCGTGTAGTCCTAGGAATAACATTCTTAGTCCATGGAATTGCTAAATTACAAATGGGTCTTGGAAATGTAGCAGGCTGGTTCGAAAGTATTGGAATTATGAGCTTCTTAGGTTATGTTGTGGCTTACATCGAACTTCTTGGCGGAATTGCCCTAATCATAGGAATTGGAACAAGAATAGTTTCAGCACTAATTGCTTTTGTCATGATCGGTGCTATTTTCACATCAAAACTATCCATCGGTTTCATCGGTGCAGAAGCAGCAGGCTATGAACTAGACGTAGCATTACTGGCAATGGCAGCAGTCCTAGTCATCAGTGGAAGCAAACTACTATCACTAGATCAAAAACTGCAAGGTGGGACAGGGGGACAGGTTTAGTGTCCCACTGTGCTCATAGTTAGACAACAGTTCCCTTATTAAAGTTTAAACCGACCTTCATTTATTAGTAAGGTCGGTTTTCTTTGTCATTTAAGCATCAAAGAATGGATAGAAGTTAATTTTGTGATACTAAATTAAAAGAGGTAGTCATTTTGAAATTCCTATCTAGCTATCCTTTTTCCTAATCTCTTCCACAACCTCATTCGCAAAATGCCCAAGACTCCCCTCAGAGTAACTGCGAATCACTTCCGGAGCCAGAGAGGTTAAGGCTCTTTTTACATAATCAGGTGAAAACCCTCTTCTAGTAAATTCATTTTCAATATCAACAGCAGCTTGAACAGCTAAATAGGTTGCTAACTTGTTCACTTCCGTCAAACGACTTTCCTGGTCGACCTTAATCTGCCCGAGATGGCTATAAAGTTCTTCAACCTGAGAAGGTAAGGTCTCCTCGGTAATGAATAACCCATTCCCATGTTCCATCAAATCTCGAGAGTGTCCCATATATTTCACACCCAAGACATGAAGGGCTGGAAACTTTCCTTTCACCTCATTTGTATCCAAAGCAGTGGCCATATTGATGAAAATAGTATCCGGATTTTCTTTTGCAACAATTCCAGAAATAAAAGGGATGACCTCTTGGGCAGGTAATGCTAAAACGAGTATATCTACCTGCAATAATTCAGATTCTGTCAAGAAATATCCATTCGGAAAACCTTCCAAAAACGCCTGTACCTTTATCTTGGATGGGTGATATATGCCGATTTTCACATGATTGTTGTACCAATGCGTCATCATCGCCGCACCTAACTTACCAATCCCGACTAATCCTACTCTCATCTCTTTCATGAAGAAACACCTCGTTTCAAACCGTTTTAATCATTTTAACAAATGGCTAGGGACAGGAGGGACAGGTTTTGATGTCCCGCAGGGGGAGTGCTTACACATGTTTAAACTGTTATTAAATACCTTTAATTCATCTTTTTATATAAAAAATAATATTCTATTGGGGTACAACACCCATTTGAACTGTCTATTTGATAAATATTTCTCCACATCCTTAGATCAGCCCTCTTGCTTCAAAGTACAATCTATATCATTGTATTGAGAGTGTTTTTTAGGAAAACCTATTGTTAGCGAAAATTCCATTCGAAGGGGAGATGTTAATGGAGTCAATATGGTTAGAGTATGCTTGGACCCTGTTAATTCTTATCGGGCTAGAAGGATTGTTATCAGCTGACAATGCCCTTGTGCTCGCGGTTATTGCCAAGCATTTACCCGAAGAACAGAAAAAAAGAGCGATTAATTACGGAATCATTATGGCCTTTGCTTTTAGATTTGGTGCTCTTTTTGCCATTTCTTTTATTGCGAATGTCTGGCAGATACAAGCGATAGGAGCTGCCTATCTACTTTACCTAGGATTAAAGCATGTGATTCAGGCACGGTTCGGGAAAGAAAATAAGAATATTCATAAGGACGATGAAAAGGAGGCGGCTGGTAAGGGTTTCTGGCCAACAGTAGGGAAAATTGCATTAGCCGACCTCGCTTTTGCTATTGACTCAATTCTGGCTGCAGTTGCACTTGCACTTGGACTTCCAGATTCACCGCTAGAGGATTTCGGTGGTATGGATGGAGGGCAGTTTATTGTAGTTCTCCTAGGAGGTATTGCAGGTCTTATCTTAATTAAGTTTGCAGCTACATGGTTTGTGCAGCTTCTAGAAAAACGTCCAGCATTGGAAACAACGGCATATGCAATTGTTGCTTGGGTAGGTGTCAAACTCGCGGTCATTACCCTTGCCCATGAGGATATTGGTGTATTAGATCATCATTTTCCACACAGTACAGCTTGGACCCTAATCTTCTATGGAGTACTAGTAAGTATTGCTTTAATCGGCTGGTTTGCACCAACCAAAAAATCAAAATAGGGACCAGGGGACAGGTTTCGGTATCCCACCAAATGAAAACGGGAGAGAACCTGTCCCTTTTGGATTATTTATTACTTTTGCTCTTTTGCAACCTCATTTGCAAAGTGTCCAAGAACTCCTTCAGAGTAACTTCAAATCACTTCTGGTGCAATAGAGGTTAAAGCTCTCGTTAAGTATTCAGGCGAAAACTGCTTACTATCACATTCATTTTCAATCCTGATATCATTTTGATTCCAATGAGTCATCATTGCAGTACCTAATTTGCCGATTCCTACTAACCCTTCTTTCGGTTGTTTCATGATATGCACCTCGTTTCAAACAAAGTTTCCTTGCAATAATTTTATCAAAAGTTCAAGAATTACTTCCTAACAATTGCCTATGTCCCCTTCAATTGGTACATTACCCTTATCAAGTAAAAAGTGAAAAAGGAGATATTATGATTAACAAAATTGGAAAAATCACTGTATATGTCCAAGATCAAGAACAAGCAAAAGACTTCTGGCTAAATAAAATGGGCTTTGTCCTTAAATTTGAACAACAGATGGGACCCAATGCTAAATGGATTGAAGTGGGACCTAGTGAAGATGAATTTACAACCTTAATCCTATATTCAAAGTCACTTATGGAAAAACAAAATCCTTCCGCAGTTGCGCACCCGTCTATTCTATTCAGCACAACCGATATTGAATCGGCCTATGAAAAAATGAAGCAAAATGGGGTTGAGGTAGAGGAAATGATGAGAATGCCGTATGGTACCATGTTTAAGTTCAATGACCAGGATGGCAATTCATTCATGTTACGAGAAGATAAATAAAGAAAAGGTGCCAGATCCAAAATAGGGGCTTGCACCTTCTTACTTTTACATATTCACGTTCTTATTGGTTACGATATTTTGACAGGCTTTCAGAGTCAGAATGTTAATCATAAACAACAGAACACCAACGACGACCATAATGGAACCGAGGATAATCCCAATTGTGAATCCAGGATTTCGTGTCAAAATCTCAATGAACAATGCTCCCTGCATCACAGGAACACCGAGATTATGTAGCCAGAAATGGCCTTTTGCTAGCTTCGTTTCCGCAGCAGTTGGATAAATCGAATAAATAACCCCAAAGATTGCCATCGATACCCAGCCTAGTAAGTTTAAGTGTGCATGAACAGATGTATATGAAAAATCTTGAATAATTCCCATCGTTAGGCCAAGGCAGACTGCAATAAAAAAATAGACCACTGCAATTTTCAAAAAGCGAATTCCCATTCTTTTCACCTCCCTATTTAGAATTTTCACACGATAATCATATGGTAGGACTTGCGGTATTGTCTATCCTTTTTTGGTAACTTTTTACTAAATATAAAAAAGAATTAGGAGGATAGGTCTATAAAACTAGAAGAAATCATCCATTTAGGGTTTTAAATAAGTTGAAAATCTCTTTTGAATGACATTTAAGAGTTACTTAAGAATTACCTAATAGTTCGTTAAGCTTTATTCCTTATGATTGTTTTCGAAGGTTAACCAAGACCACTTCTTGAACCAAAATAGAAATCATCATAGGGGAGTTTTAATAATGAAGAAAAATGTAGGATATGTATCAGCACTATCTCATCTTTGGATTCAGTGGATCATGTTAGGGAGCATCTTATTGGATACGTTCATGGTGTACCCGAACATCTTCCATGACATCCCGAATTCCTTTGAACTTGGAATGGAATTTATGGCAGTGGCTAGTCCACACACCTATTTCCCACCTTTGGGAGCAGCGAGTATTTTAACCGGGGTTCTAGCACTCATTTTAACGTGGAAAGTAAAGTCAGCCCGTTATTGGATCTTAATGAGCATACTAATGATCGTTTTAGAAGGAGCATCATCCATGATATTTGAATGGCCACGAAATGAAATCATGTTTATTGAAGGTACCGCCATTCATTCAGTTGAATTCCTAAAACAAACAGCACAAGAATTCTTAATCGTTCACGGATTCCGAGTCGCGTTTAATATAATAGGTTCCATCCTAATGTTCGTAGGATTTTTAAAGATTTATAGGGACAGGGGGACAGGTTTACTGTCCCACCAGGGGTAGTTAGTCTAACCTCAACAAGATAATAGACTAGTACCCCCAAGCGTCAATAAATAATAGTTTACTAGGATTCTGCCTCTTTTTAGCCATTACTAGACAACCACCTTTCCAAATTTGTTTGACATGAATAAGGTATTATAAGCAAATTTAGAAAGGAAGTGTGATGATGGCGAAAAAGCGAAATAGAAACGGAAATAAAAACGGAAATAGTAATGGTAATAGAATTAGCCCAGAGCAGCATAGAAGACTGTGTCAGGAATTTGCTAGAATCCTAGATTCCACCCCAGTCGTTATCAACGGAGTATGTACCGCTGTTCGTTCTAGAGAAAACATTCGTCCAACGGTATTAGGACGTGAAGCTGAGTCCTTCATGTTCGTCCCACAAGCTTTTTCATTTGAAAATATCGACAGTCAGGGGAGAGCCTTTAATTTAGGAGAAACAGTAATTCTACAAGATGAAATCAATCCTTTTATCTCCGTTCTAAGAAGAAATGGAATTCTTGTTACAGCTATCCATAACCACTGGTTGTTTGATGATCCTCGCCTCTTTTATGTTCATTGGGAATCGATTGATCGACCGCTAGACTTTGCAAGAAAAACGAGAGAAGCCCTCGATGTACTTACTGATAAAAATGTAGGAACAAGATCGAGAGGAGGTAGGATGTGGGGAAGACCTAACTCAGATAATGGAAGAGCAGCAGAACTTTGCGATCAATTTCATCGGATCCTGGGTGGAGATCAATCCTTTGAAGATGGTGTATGTATGGTCATGCAACCTCGAAACGACATCCGCCCAACAGTTCTAGGTAGACAAGCTAGATCGTTCCTACTCGTTCCACAAATGTTTGCATTCGAATCCTTATCCCGTGACGGCACAGCTTTATGTAGTGGAGAAACTGTTCTACTCGAAGAAGAATTCAATCCACTAGCTACCCAACTACGTAGACGAGGTATCAAAATTACAGCCTTCCACAACCATTGGCTATTCGACGATCCAAAGCTCATGTACATTCACTTTGTAAAGATTGATGATCCCATTCAGTTTGCATTGGATGTGAGGGATTCGTTGAGGGGTTTAGGTGGGACAAGGGGACAGGTTCGCCGTCCCACCCAAGGGAAACGGTAGATGACAATTTAATAAATATCCAAATAAATAACCTCACAACCAAATACAGATTGTGAGGTTTATTTTTCATTTACCCTTTCACTGAAGCCGTCTCATGTATTGGCGGATACAGCTTTCGACCAACCAATGATTGTATGATTAAGAAGACGCCACCAACCGCCCAGTACAATGGAAGAGCTGCAGGCGCATTAAGTGAAATCACCACAATAATGATAGGTGAAATCATTCCCATCAGTTTCATTTGCTTTCTTTGCTCTTCAGGTAAAGTGGATTGCGTAACCTTAGCTTGGAGGAAGTATACAATTCCTGCAATCGCTGTAATCCAAATGTCAGGCTGTCCTAAGTTGAACCAAAGAAACGTATGGGTTGCAATTTCATGGGAACTTCGAATGGCATAATAGAATCCCATCAGAATCGGCATTTGGATTAAAATCGGTAAACATCCCATATTCAAAGGATTGACTCCATGTTTTTGATACAATCCCATTATTTGTTGTTGAAGCTTTAATTGTTCTTCTTTCGTTTCAGCCTTTTTTATCTTTTCTTGAATGTCTTGCATTTCAGGCTTTAACTGCTCCATTTTCACTTTCATCTGCTGCTGTTTTTTATATTGCTTCAACATCAGCGGAAGTAAGATAAGTCGAATCAAAATGGTAATCGCAATGATAGCAAAACCGTAGTTTTCACCAAAAATCCCTGCGGTACCATGAATGGCTTGAGTAAATGGATTAACAAAAACACTATAAAAAAAACCATCTCCACCCTCACTCGTTTGTTGACATGCTGTGAGAGTAATGGTGCTCAGTAAAAAAAATGTAAACAAAATAATCCTTTTTGTCATTCTCAAATCAATTTCCTCCTATTATTTTTTTTATTAAAAATAAAGGGAAGAAATAGAGCCTTCAGCATCCTGATCGGAGAATTGATATTTTTTCGCTGATTTATAAAGCCAAATAATAACGGGCTTTACAATGAGCAACGTATTCAATTGGGAAGTCAAGCCACTTTGCTTTACGCTCTGATAGGAAAGCGAAGGGGAATCCACAACTGTATATTCATTTCCAATATATAATAGACATACAAGAACAAAACTAAGCAAAATCCCCGTGTATACCATATAAAAAGTAGAAAAACTTGAAAAATCAAGAATTAACTCAACCAAATAAAACACCTCATAACCATACCACTTCTACCTAAACTATAACCTTTATTTGCAAGTGGGACAAGGGGACAGGTTTGCTGTCCCACAAGAGAAGGTCATGTGACAGAATTTGAACGGTCTTTGAGTGGTTTATAAAAGCTGAAAGGTTTATTATAGATAAAAATACAGCTCGTTCATTTTAGTATTACTAGTTTTATTAAAGTCCAAGGGAGGGAGATCAATGGAGAGTGTGATTAGGGGAGGGAGAGCTGGAGTAAAAGGTATTACTTTTTATAGTGACTCGTTTAAATCTAGAGCGACCAGAAAGAAAACGGGTGAGATTGCCACCACCATAAAAAGGATTGAACATTCAAAACTGCAAAAGATTTCTCTAGTTGCCAATAAGATACCCCTAGTTAGGGGGCTTTGGCTTTTCGTAGACATTTTAGTTCAAGCGTGGAAGATCTACTTGGCTCTTTTGAGTCTGAATCTATTCTTCTGGGTATTTTTTACTTCAAACCGTACCGAAACAACTATCTTTGAGACATACATAAACGAATTCTTTTATGATGTTAAAGTTCATTTTGGCGTAATTTTATGTTTTCTATTGCTCTACGGAATTTTTATTAAGGTTTCGCCGTTAGGGAAGTATCATGCTGCTGAACACATGGTGGACAACGCATTCGAAAAAACAGGAGATTGTGAGTTACATAATGTTACGCAGGCATCGAGAATTCATGAGAGCTGTGGTACCAATTTTGTGGTATTCTTATTGATTTTCTATTTTATCTTCTTTCTAATCGTTGATCATTATTATCTTGTGGTAGTTCTATCAGTTATGTTTGGATACGAGGTATATAAAATCGATTCCAAGTGGCTGCTACCTTTGTTAAAACCATTTTATTGGATAGGTGCTTTGTTTCAATATGTATTATTTACATCAGTTCCAAAAAGAGAACATATTGAAGTGGCAGTTGCGTCTTATAAATTGTTATTAGAAAGTGAAGGAAAACATTAGTAGGAGGGATTGCTCATTCGGAGCGTCTTACCCTTTATAAGTCTTGGTGCCTGACCCCCAATTCGGTAATGTGTTAACGCCAAGGGGGCAGGCACTTTTCATAGGAATAATAGTTTTACATGCGTTTATAAACGATGCTTCATCCAAACATTCGGCTCAACGTACAACCCAAAATCCGATTCACTATCAATCAAAATCGGCACAAGAGCACCCGGTATCACATACTGCCCGGAATCAGGAAAAGCCATCTCCATCCATTTCTCCCAATCCGAAACGGTTCCTTTAATCATCATAGATTCATGGGCGACCGATAAAATGCTAGCCCCTGTTCGCCAATGAATACGAAGCCAAGGGTCAAACGGTTCTCCATCTTTCGTTTTCCAATAAGCATATTGCTCCATAGGAATCAGTGGATATTTGTGTTTTAACGATGGCCTAACAGGAGCAACCATATGCTCAAAGTTATTATTTTTAACGAGTTCTTTCATTTTTCTAACCATAATATCACTGATACTTTTTCCGCGATAAGAAGGGTCCACCACAATGGCAATAGCCGAAACCGTGTTTGGAATTATCCCTTTCTCGTTTTCCTTCACAGCACGTCTGAGCACATCATCCCATCCACCGGGGAGGTCATCGATTGATCCATCCCAGTGAAAACTAACAGCGTTCCCGCATGCTACAATATTCTCTTCTAAATCCAGAAGTAAGAACTGCAAATGAGGAAATAGCTTCGGTAAGTAACCAAAGTATTGATTCGCTACTTCATCCTGTAACATAAATTTAGACCAACCAGCCGCATGTAATTCAAAAATTTTATCTGTTAAATCAGGTCTTTCCGCTAAAGTGACCGTGATGTATTCAATAGTCTTCATTATATAATCCTCCCAAAATATTACTTTTTTCCTAATATTTCGGGGTTCCTACAATGAGAAGAATCATAGGAATCCATCCCTTCGATATAGTTTATTTCATATTATCAGTACTTCTATGAAATGGGAATCCTGTAAAAAAGAGGGCAGGACTCCAGCTTTTGAAGTTCTGCCCCCAGCTTATTCGTATTACACACTCTCCGCTTTATCTTCTTCAGCCCGACCCAATACCTCACTCTTATCCGGAATAAAAAACCCCTTATTCTTCAAAATAAACCAAACCGCCAAGGCAAACGACAACACATCCGCCACCGGAAACGCCAACCATACGCCTGTGACGCCAAAAATCAGAGGCAAAGTCAACAGCAACGGAATCATAAACAGCACCTGACGCGACATCGAAAGTACAAGTGCCGCCCGCGCCCTACCTAACGCTTGGAATACACCACCCGTTACCATCTGTACCCCAATTAAAAGAGCTAATGAGAACATAATCCGAAGAGCTACGACTCCCATTTCGATCGTTACTGGATCATTCGTAAAAATAAACAAAATCTGCTTCGGAAAAATCATGATGAAGATAAATGTAAAAGCGGCCAAAGCAGTGGAGGCTTTCATCGCAAGCATAATCGTTGCACTTACACGCTGGGGCTGTTTCGCCCCGTAATTGTACCCCACAATCGGTAGAAGTCCCTGAACAATTCCAAACATCGGCATCAGCGTAAACATGATGACCCGATGCACAATCCCAAACACCGCGACACCAACTACACCACCAAACTGAATCAGCATGTGATTGGCGATGATGAACATAATACTCCCGGACACTTGCCGGGTAAAAGCTGACGAACCAATCGCCAAGATTTGTTTAATCAACGAAAGGTTCGGTCTCAAATAGCGGACTCGAAACGTTAAACTACTTTTCCCCGTAACAAAATAAGCCACTAAATACACAACCGTTATAGCCTGCGAAATGACCGTAGCACCGGCTGCACCTTGCATACCCCAACCAAATCCGAAAATAAAAATCGGCGTCAAAATCATATTCAAACCAGCTGAAATAATCATCGTCAACATCGCCACTTTGGCATTTCCCTCTGAACGGATAATGTTGTTCATCGTAAACCCAAATGCAAAAAAGATGGTTCCGTACAGAATGATCCCCAAATAATCACTAGCATAAGGCAAAATCGTCTCATCGGCCCCAAACAATAACAGAATCGGCTCTAGAAAGCTAATTCCGGAGATCGCCCCAATTAAACTCACAAGAAAAACAATGCCTACAACATTCCCAAATACTCGATTCGCGTCTTCCGTTTTTTGTGCCCCTAACATCCTAGAAATAACGGAAGCTCCTCCAATCCCAACAGCCCCGGCAACCGCCATCAATATCAGTTGAACTGGAAACGAGACAGAAGCCGCTGCAACGCCTACAGTCCCCACACTTCTTGAAATAAAAATCGTATCAACCACGTTATAAAGCGCCATTACAAACATCCCGACCATAGCTGGGATGGATAGTTTCGCTAACAGCTTAGGTATGGGCTCCTTGCCCAAACGTTCGCTTTGTTCCTTCAATTGAATGTCCCCCTTAAAATTCTTCCCCTGAAATTTTCTCTATGTAACCCCATCCGTTGTTTCTTTTATTCTATCTTTATATGAGTTGTGACTGCAACTTCTCCGGGCCATCAATAAAGGCCCTTGAGCAGAGTATAGCACCGGCATTAACATTTACTATCTATTTAAATCAATTACACAAAATAATTTATAAGCCCAAGTAATGGACCTAACCCGCAAGAAGCGAATATGTCCCATTTGGAAGTAGAAGGAGAGTCAAACGGGACAGTAGAGTGCGAACGTGTCCCGTTTGGAAGTAGAAGGAGAGTCAAACGGGACAGCAGAGTGCGAACGTGTCCCGTTTGGTAATAGAAGCCGAGTCAAACTGGACAGCAGAGTGCGAACGTGTCCCGATTGGTAATAGAAGCCGAGTCAAACGGGACAGCAGAGTGCGAACGTGTCCCGTTTGGAAGTAGAAGGGGAGTCAAACGGGACAGCAAGAGGGTAACAACCTGCAAGTAATAATTTTTGTAACTAATATTGAAAGAGTGTTCGGATATGAATCTAATACCACCCCCAAAAATACAATAACGTTTTAATGAGCAGTGGTTCAGACACTTTATTAGGAATCAAAAAAAGCCCTACCTATCCGATAATAAAGATTGGGGAACTCAAAGTTGAATTATAGGCAAAAATATAAACCCCACAGGAGGAAATCATGGTACGCTTTTTAATCCTTATGATAATAGTTGGAACCTTCATCACAGCTGCGGTCTTATACTTCGATCAGACATCAACTACTGTCACAAAAAATAAAGAAAGACTATCAATCGATGAAATGACAACGGAAGAACTTATGACCCATCTCACAGACGATCGGGATGACTACCAAACATACGGAGACTTTATCGAGGAAAATATGAGAATGGTAGATTTCAGTATGGAACAATTGATGATTGCACTGATGGCATCTCAGAACTCCAATACTGGAAAAATAAATCCTGATTTTGCAGACAGGTACGAGGGAGGAATCAACACATCCAAGGCCTATATAAAGGCAGCGAGAGACTTAAAAAAAGTACCTCCGTTAGCTGGCGACATACACGATACATATCTTCAAGCATTAGATGAGTTTGAACAGGCTATTGATTTAGTGCAATCCAAGAAAGAATTTTCGCTGGTAAGCGCAAAGTACAATGCTGGAATGGACTACATAGAAGAAACAAACAACAAAATGGCAGAGCTCGAGAGCTTCGCCTATAACTTGATGGTAAATGGGGGCGCTACTCAAGGCACTGACGAGACGTCTGAGGAAAACCTTGATGCCAATAACGGGGAAGAGACCTACGAGGAAGACTCTAGTTCTAATGCATCGGAAGAGGAAGAAGTATCCGTAGATGTAAATATAGACATTGAGAGCGATCCAAGTGCAACAGGTATTCTCTCTTACTTTCCACTTGAAGTCGGCTACAACTACAACTTTGCGTATGCAGTCGACGGTGTAGGAGAAGCCATCAAGATTATCGGTAAACACGGTAATAAGTATCTAGCATATGGAAGCCAAAGTGGGATGCTCGCATTCTATCGCGTTTATGAAATCCAGGATAATGATATATTCATAAACTTTACGGCGACAGAAGGTGGAGAGCTCTATAACTTTATTGAGGAACAAAGTGCTTCCAATGATTTCTCTTTTCTAGATCAATTTAAAACAGATCCTAATTATCAAGGAATCCCATACTTAACATGGCCACTAGAAAAGGGAAAAACATTTGGAAGTGCAGAAGTAATAGATGTGGGTAAAATTATTGAGATTGACGGGGACGCCTATGAAACAATCATTATTCGTTATGATGGAGAAAACAATAATTACACTGATTATTACCTTGCCAAAGGGTATGGGCTTGTTAGATGTGTATTCTTGCTCTCTGGCATGAGTGAAGAACCAATGGTTGTTGACTATGCAAAATTTTAATGTAGTCTCATAGTTTTATAGATTTAGAAGGTATCGTTATCCTATAAATAATGCCAAAACAATAGAAAATTTGGTAACGGCCTTTTGATGTGTAAACGTAACTGGGGCTGTTACCAACATAGGAGTTTTGATTTGAACAAGAAGAAAAAATTAAAGCAAGCATGCATTATCATTGTTTTTTTCCTTTTAATAGGATTAGTTTTTCCTACATGGACACCAGACATAAAAGGAGCTAATAGTATTAGCACGCTGGAGCAAATCGAAATAAATGGAACTAAACTGGAAGTTATGATAAGAGGGAATGACCAAACAAATCCAATTATTATATTTGTTCATGGTGGTCCTGGTTGTTCAGAGATACCTTACGTAAGGAAGTACCAAGATTTACTGGAAAAGGATTTTACAATTGTACATTATGATCAGCGAGGGAGTGGGAAGTCATATCATTTCTTTGAGGATTATTCAAAGCTAACAACTGATGTGCATGTCCAAAATCTTATAGAATTAACGGACTCTATCAAAAATAGGCTTGGACAAGAAAAAGTACTTTTAATTGGTCATTCATTTGGAACCTATATAGCTATGAAAGCTGCAAGTAAAGAACCTAAGGCGTTTTCCGCATATATTGGAATTGGCCAAGTTTCCGATATGATTCAAAGTGAAATAGATAGCTACAATTACACAATCAATCAGGCAAAATTGGCTGGAAATACAAATGACTTAAAAAAACTCGAGGGTCTTAAGAACAGAATATTCAACGGAGATGAGCTAACCCCAAGAAATTTAATCCGAAAATATGGTGGAGCTGCAAGACAAATAAACGATAATATGGATTATTTTTTGGGGTTTCTAGTTAACCCTGAGTATAATTTACTCGACGTAATTCGCTATATGAAAGGAGTTTCACTCTCACAGAATATTTTGATACCAGAAGAAAAGAAGCAGAACATAACAGATCTAGTGAATCGGCTTGATTTACCTGTTTTTTTTTGTCATGGGTAAATACGATTATATGACTTCAGTAAACATTGCAGAGACATACTTTCATCAGCTGGATGCACCTTTGAAGGAATTTGTAATATTTGAAAAATCTGCCCATTATCCACAATTTGAGCAAGAAGAGCTATTCGCAGAGTGGTTAAATAAAATGTGGGGAGACATTTCTGAATAGGGACAGGCACCCTGTCCCAGTTTTTTTAGTATTAAATTCAGGAATCGCACTCAAAAAGTCAAGTCCATAATATTGTGTAAAATTGATTACAAGTATCAACCAGCTTTGTATTGGTAATGTGTATGATTTTGATTTGGTTTGGAAGGGGCCCCTTCCAAACC
>NZ_BAAADJ010000010.1 GCF_039522365.1 Bacillus carboniphilus
ACGATATGAATTTTTACGTCAATCATAGTTGAACCGCCGTATACCGAACGGTACGTACGGTGGTGTGAGAGGTCGGGGGTTAGTCACCCCCTCCTACTCGATTTGCCTTGCTTTGATTCTTTGATTTTTGGTCAGGTCTCGATTTCCTTTTGGCATTTTTATAAACATCTGGGGTCAGATTATTATTCGGTGCAGCTTGTTCGTTCCAATCGGCCATGGTTTCTCCTCCTTTAGCCCTTCGTAGAATCTCCATCCATCATTTTTTCAAATTCTTTCATTTTTTCATTTGTTTTTCCTGATAAGTGAAATGGATTCTTCTCTTGGTCAAACCCACTCTTCTTAGTGAAAGTTACACCAACTTCTTGTCCCATTGAATCGTTAATGATGCTTTCCTTTTCTCCGTCGGGATGAATACTTGCTTCTTCACCTACAAATGAATCTCTTCTTGGCATGATGATCAACTCCTTATCTTTAAAGTGAGAAGCTTTTCAGTTTTTTATTCCATTAACTTTTACTATTCAGGAAATAAGAGGTATTGATGCCGTTTGGGAGATTTTAACTTTAATAATTTTGAGATAATTTTATTGACAACGTTTTCATAAATGATATATATTAGTACCGTAATAAGGAAAGCGGTTCCACGATAAGGAACAACAAAAAGAAAAGGGGAGATGCCGTTGATTCAGTCTGTGGACCGTGCATTGTATATCTTGGACATATTAAAAAATAATCCAAGAGGACTTGGCGTTACTGAAATAGCGGGTCGTCTTGAAGTGGCAAAAAGCACAGCTCATAGATTACTAGCTTCATTAGAGGAACATGGCTATGTTCAAAAGGTTGGTAAAGAAGCGAATTATCGTCTTGGTTTAAAATTCATTGAGATGAATCAAGTCGTTGTAGAAAACCTAAATGTGGTAGAGCTAGCTCGTCCGTATTTGGAACAATTAAGCTCTGCGACAGGTGAAATTGTCCACCTTGTCATGTTGGATGGCTACGAGATTGTTTATATCGATAAAGTTGATAATTCTTCAACCATTCGGATTTATTCTCAAATTGGAAGAAGAGCACAACTACACTGTACAGGTGTTGGAAAAGCAATCTTAGCTTACTATGACGATACAAGAATCAATGAGTTTATTAAAAACAACGATTTTCGTTCTTATACAGAAAACACTATTACAGATGGACAAGCATTGTTGCAGGAACTGAAATACATTAGAGAATCTGGTATTTCTTACGATAAGGAAGAACATGAGCCAGGTATTCAATGTGTGGCTGCGCCGATAAAAGATCATCAAAACAATGTTCAATATGCCATAAGTGTTACAGGACCATTAACTCGAATGACGCAGGAAAAGCTTAAGGAATGTATTCCAAAGTTAAAGGAAACTGTAAATCATATATCTAGACAACTAGGATATCGATTTTCATAAAAAATAAATCATCTTTGATAAACAATAATGGAGGTAAACTTACATGAAGAAATTTAAACTACTTAGTTTATTGTTAGCTTTATCATTAGTATTAGCTGCTTGCGGTGGCTCAAAAGAAGAGGGGAAAGAAAAGGCTTCAGGTTCTGATTTCCCAAATAAGTCAATTGAACTAATTGTTCCTTATGCTGCTGGTGGGGGTACAGATTCACTAGCTCGTTCATTCGCTGACCAAACAGATATTGGTGAATCAGTTGCAGTTGTTAACCGTGAAGGTGGCGGTGGTGCTGTAGGTATGCAAAACGGTGCCAATGCAAAAGCTGACGGTTACACAGTTTCAATGGTTACAGTTGAATTATTAACGTTACCACACAGTGGATTAGCACAATTCTCTTATGAAGACTTCCAACCAATTGCGTTATTAAACGAAGATCCTGCAGCGATTACAGTTTCTGCAGATGCACCATGGAATACAATTGACGAATTTATTGCAGCAGCAAAAGAAGAGAACTTAAAAGTAGGTAACTCTGGTACAGGTGCAATTTGGCACTTAGCGGCTTCTGCGTTTGAACAAGAAACAGGTGTAACTTTCAACCATGTTCCATTTGAAGGTGCTGCTCCAGCAGTAACAGCTCTACTAGGCGGACATATTGATGCAGTAGCAGTAAGTCCTGCAGAAGTACGTACACAAGTTGAAGCTGGTGAATTAAAAGTGCTAGCAGTAATGTCCGACAACCGTGTTGAAGCTCTTCCAGAAGTTCCAACATTAAAAGAAAGTGGAATCGACCTTTCTATCGGTACTTGGCGTGGTCTAGCTGTTCCAAAAGATACTCCTGAAGATGTTGTTCAAAAGCTAGAAGAATCATTTGGAAAAACAGCTCAAGCAGATGCATTCAAAGATACTCTAAACAAATTAGGTTTAGGATATCGTTATGAAGATGGAGAAGGGTTCAAAGCGCTTCTAAAAGAGCAAGACGAACTATTTGCAGAACTAATTCCTTCATTAGAATTAAACTAAACGGCAATAATACGTAGAGGCTAGAGGAATCTAGCCTCTACTCTTTGATAAAGGGAGATTTAATTTGCGTTAGGAAAACGGGAGGTGCCTGAAGTGACATTGGCAAACAGAATCATCGGAACATTGTTAGTTATCCTTTCTGCCTATGTTTGGTTTACTGCTAATGCTTTTCCAGAATCCATTGGTGTTGGTCCTGGAGCTGATTTCTTTCCAAAGCTTTCAGCGGCTTCACTGGCCATTCTATCTATCATGTTAATCCTTAAGAAAGAGAAATCAGATGAATCGATCTTCTCAGTTTCAGGTAGTAGTGCTTGGAAATTTGTTATTGGATTTATTACCATGATTGTATTTGTGATTTTAGTAGAAATCATCGGTTTTACGGTAGCTGCCACATTGTTCGGTATCAGCTGGCTGTGGTTAATGGGGATACGTAAACTTGTTAAGTTATTCTTAATTCCGATACTCGTTAGTCTTTTAATAACCTTAGTATTTGAACAACTACTTAATGTACCTATCCCACACGGAATCATATATTAAGGAGGCTTAGAAAGATGGATTATCTCCTTCAAGGATTTGGAAATGTCTTTGCGCCGGAAGTTATTTTACTGATAATTGCTGGTGTTATTGTTGGAATTATTATCGGGGCATTACCAGGTCTTACTGCCACTATGGGTGTGGCCTTGTTTTTGCCGGTCACGTTTGGAATGGATGCGGTAACTGGTATTCTTTTGTTAATTGGTGTGTACTTTGGATCAATTTATGGAGGATCTATAGCGGCCATTTTATTAAATACACCTGGAACGCCAGCTTCTGCTGCAACTGCTTTAGATGGTCATCCGTTAACTCAGTCTGGTAAGGCTGGGAAAGCATTAGGGATATCAGCTATTGCGTCAGCGGCAGGAGGAATTATAAGTGTCTTACTGTTAATCTTTATTTCTCCTCAGCTAGCAGAGGTTGCCCTTAACTTTAGTGCACCAGAGATGTTTGGGTTAGCTTTATTTGGTTTAAGTATTATTTCAAGTATTTCTGGAGGATCTGTTTTAAAAGGCTTAATCGCTGGTGTGTTTGGTTTAGTTATATCCACTATTGGAATGGATCCTATGACGAGTTACCCAAGGTTTACTTTTGAACAGCTTTCCTTATTAAATGGTTTAAACTTCATCCCGGTAATGATTGGACTTTTTGCTGTTTCTGAAGCACTAGTAACATTAGAGGATGAATTAAAAGGAAACGGAAAGATGAAGAAAGTGGTAGCTAGTTATATCCTTCCAAAGTGGAGAGAGCTTAAGACATTATGGGTAACAATGATTCGCTCTGGCTTTATTGGATCTTTCATTGGAATCATCCCCGGTGCTGGTGCTGATATAGCTGCCTTTGTGTCTTATAACGAAGCAAAACGATTTGCTAAAAAAGAGGAAAAGGATACATTTGGTAAAGGGAATCCTAAAGGAATTGCTGCTGCAGAAGCTGCTAATAATGGTGTTACTGGTGGGGCAATGGTTCCATTGCTGACTCTTGGTATCCCCGGTGATGCGGTTGCAGCTGTGTTATTAGGAGCACTTGTTGTTCAAGGTATCCAACCAGGTCCACAGCTTTTCACTACAAGCGCAGATCTTGTCTATACATTATTTGCAGGTATGCTAGTCGCGAATATTTTAATGTTAATTTTCGGATTAAGCGGTATACGTTTGTTTACGAAAATACTAAAGGTACCAAAAAATACTTTAGCAGTGGCCATTTTAGTACTATCTGTTGTCGGATCCTACGCGATCAGTAATAATTTCTTTGATGTTTACACAATGCTAGGGGCGGGGATCATTGGATACTTTATGAAAAAATTCGGTTTCCCAGCATCACCAATTGTACTAGCACTTATTTTAGGACCAATGGCTGAAAGTGAAATGAGACGTGCTCTCGTCATGTCAGAAGGAAGCTATTCGATTTTCCTAACTCGTCCCATTTCATTAACGTTTATTATCCTTGCCATTCTTTCACTAGTAGTACCTATCATCATGAATCAACTAAAAAAGAAAAAAGCTGCTAACTAATAGTTTGCTTTCTTGGGGGTAAAAGAAATGTATCCAGAGCTAGTAACAATAGGAGAAACGATGGTCGTGTTAGAGGCAGCAGAAGATGGACCTCTTCGTTATGTTCCTCAATTCAATAAACGTCACGGAGGCGCAGAGTCTAATGTGGCAATTGGAGTAACTCGACTGGGCCATTCTGCCGGTTGGATTAGCCAAGTAGGGGACGATGAGCTTGGTAAATTTTTAGTATCTGCTATCCGAGGAGAAGGAGTAGATACTTCTAGAGTCACTTATAATGAGAAGTTTCCTACTGGACTTTATATAAAAGAGAGAATCAGAGAGGGTAGCACACAAGTCTACTACTATCGAAAAGGTTCTGCTGCAAGTCAGTTGAATCAGGATTCTATTGATTGGGAATATATCAAAAACGCCAAAATAATTCATCTTACAGGAATTACACCATTCTTAAGTGAAAGTTGTATGAAGGTTGTTGAAGAGATTATTGATTTTGTTAAAAAAAATAACCTTTTTCTTTCCTTTGACCCAAATTTAAGGCATAAGTTAATGGCTGATTATCCAAACGCAAAGGAAATGGTCCTTAAGTTTGCCAAACAAGCAGACATTTTTATGCCTGGTATCGATGAGGCAGAGTATCTTCTTGGAACAAAGGATTACGAAGAAATAGCCGATTATTTTATTAAAGCAGGAGTCTCAAAGATTTGCATTAAGAACGGGGATAAAGGAACTTATTATCAATCTGTAGATGGTGAAAAAGGTTTCTTACCAAGCTTCAAAGTAGATCGTGTCATTGATCCAGTAGGTGCTGGAGATGGATTTGCTGCTGGAGTAATCTCAGGACTTTTAGAAGCCAAATCTCTAGAAGAATCGGTTCGCCTGGGCGCTAAGATTGGTGCAATGGTTGTGACGGTTAAAGGAGATATAGAGGGATTACCTGAAAGGCAAGCGTTAGAACAATTTACTGGTGAAGAAACAGACGTACTTAGATAGGAGATGTAGTGATGAAGCAAGAGATGCTTACGAAAATTTTAGATGCAGGTATAGTAGCCGTTGTTCGTCGAATTGATCGAGATAAGGTGATGGATGTTATTTCTGCCCTTGTCGAGGGAGGCGTTACCGGAATTGAAATGACAATGGACTCCGATGACGTTCTGGGTGCCATTTCAGAGGCAAAAGCAAAGTTTGGAGATCGTGCGGTAATTGGTGCAGGAACGGTGCTGGATGGTGAAACAGCAAGAATGGCTATTCAGGCAGGTGCAGAATTTATCTTTGCTCCGACGCTGAACCAAGATACCATAGCTATTGCAAACCGATACGGAAAAATCGCTATTCCAGGAGTATTTACTCCGACTGAAATTCTTCAGGCTTATGAATGGGGAGCAGACCTAGTGAAGGTTTTCCCAGCTAGCGTTTTAGGTAGCAAATTTATAAAGGACGTCCGTGGTCCTCTTGGTCATATTCCAATGATGCCTACTGGAGGCATTGATTTAGATAATGTGGCTGAATACATTAAAGCCGGTGCTGTGGCAGCTGGAGTAGGCGGATCGCTGCTAAACAAGAATTACATTAAAAACAGTGAGTGGGACAAGTTAACTGCATTAGCAGCACAGTATGTTGAAAAAGTGAAAGAAGCTAGAAACGGATAGACGATAAGAATCAAGAGACTCTGTGAAGGGGTCTCTTTTTATGTCTTTTATCAACGCTGATTTTGCATATTTTGTTGCTTCTGGACCATAGCTAATTCCCTAAAAGGTGGACGTTGATTTGCATGAACGCAAAGCACCGAAACGTTCCCTGCTCAAGGAAGAAACGTTAAAAGAGGGAACGCAAAGCACGGAAACGTTCCCTGTTCAAGGAACAAACGTTAAAAGAGGGAACGGAAAGCACGGAAACGTTCCCTGCTCAAGGAAGAAACGTTAATCGGGGGAACGCAAAGCACGGAAACGTTCCCTGCTCAAGGAAGAAACGTTAATCGAGGGAACGCAAAGCACGGAAACCCTGCTCAAGGAAGAAACGTTTATCGAGGGAACGCAAAGCACGGAAACGTTCCCTGTTCAAGGAAGAAACGTTTATCGAGGGAACGCAAAGCACGGAAACGTTCCCTGTTCAAGGAAGAAACGTTAAAAGAGGGAACGCAAAGCACGGAAACGTTCCCTGTTCAAGGAAGAAACGTTAAAAGAGGGAACGCAAAGCACGGAAACGTTCCCTGCTCAAGGAAGAAACGTTAAAAGAGGGAACGCGAAGCACGGAAACGTTCCCTTTTTTAATTTTTCTTTTATGGAGCGGGTGCTTTTCCTGGATTTAAGCTAAATACTTATGATTACCTTGTATTGGTTCACTTGTGCTTCTTACAAAACAAACATCATTCATTTCTTCCTGTCCCGTTGGGCTGGCAATCTCTTTCCAACCCGGACACGTTCTCATCTATCTGTCCCGTTTGACTCCTCATCTGCTCTCAAACGGGATACGTTCTCATCTAGCTGTCCCGGTTGACTCTCCATCTGCTCTCAAGCGGGACACGTTCTCATCTAGCTGTCCCGTTTGACTCTCCATCTCCTCGCAAACGGGACACGTTCCCATCTAGCTGTCCCATTTGACTCTTCATCTGCTCGCAAACGGGACACGTTCCATGCTAGCTGTCCCGTTTGACTCTTCATCTGCTCGCAAACGGACACGTTCTTATCGAGCTGTCCCGTTTGACTCTTCATCAATTCCCAAACGGGACACGTTCTCATCTAGCTGTCCCGTTTGACTCTCCATCTGCTCTCAAGCGGGACACGTTCTCATCTAGCTGTCCCGTTTGACTCTCCATCTCCTCGCAAACGGGACACGTTCCCATCTAGCTGTCCCATTTGACTCTTCATCTGCTCGCAAACGGGACACGTTCCATGCTTGCTGTCCCGTTTGACTCTTCATCTGCTCGCAAACGGGACACGTTCTCATCTAGCTGTCCCGTTTGACTCTTCATCATCCCCAAACGGGACACGTTCCCATCTAGCTGTCCCATTTGACTCTTCATCTGCTCGCAAACGGGACACGTTCTCCTCCAGCTGTCCCATTTGACTCTCTATCTCTTCTCAAACTGGACACACACCATATTCCATCTAAACAATCTTAAAATAAACAAAAAAACACCACAGCCCCATGGACTGCGGTATGCTACTTGAACGAAAAAAAGAGAGAGTCCCCTCTCCCTTTTTTATAAATTGCTTGCGTGACCGTTATAAATGACGCCACCTGCACCAATCTTTCTTCAGCTGAAACAGATAGCATTTAATCAGTTGGTCTTTTCCCGAGTCTACTTCACTTTACCCTTTTATTGATCATTTCCACCTGAATAGCTTAGCTGTAAATCCAAACCTTTACTAAGTTTGAAAAGAACATGTTCCTGATTTTGACCATGTACGCCTAAGTCTAATTGGCTATTAGCCGAAGCATCCGCATTTAGAGCGCTATTTGTTTTAACTAAGTTAAGTAAGGTGTTAGCAGTTCCATTAACTTCTGCTTCTGTCATAACGTCTAGGCTCGAATTTGTAGTTGAATGAGACTCAACAGAAGTTTCAGGATCAGCTTCCCAACTTTGCAGAGCCGTCCGAATCTAGATTTGCTGAAACATCTGATTCACTCTTACTTGCCAAAACTTCTTTAAACGTACAAACATTAGGGGAAGAGATAACCGTTTTACTCACAACAACACTATTGGTTTCTAAGCCATTATCATTGCCTGTAGAGCTGGCATCCGATTTTACGGAAGTACTCGTTTTACCTTTAACCGATGTATTAGAGCTCGCTTCATCTGTAACAGTTGAGCTTACTTTTCCTTTTAAAGAAGTGTGTGCTTCAGAATCTGCATCAATTGTAGAATCTATATTAGAATCGCTTTCAGTTTTCACATCAGCTTCTACAGATGTTTGGGCTTTTAATGAAGCTTTTGCATCTATTTCCTGGTCGGCAAAAATCGAAACCGAATCCTCAGTAGCAGCTTGAGTTTTTACATCGATTACAGATTCTATATTTAAAGTTTTACCTAAAGAACCAAATAGGCTTGCATTTGTCTCACTATCAGATGTAGCGTCTAATTCGAAAGCTAAGCTAGATGTACTTCCTACAAAAATCCCCATTGTCATAACTCCAGCAACTGTTACCATTTTCAAACCTTTCATCCATTTCATTATAAAATCTCTCCTTCTTCTCTTTTAGTTATTTAAATAAACGTTTGTTAAATAAACGTTTGTAAGAAGAAGGATGATTCTGGTGGTTGGGTCGGAGGAGCATTCAACCACTGATCAAAATAAAAGGTGATCCGGTCTACATGTAGAACCTGCTTTGCTCTTGAAAAATGAGCCTCATCTGAAATAAAACCATATAAGGTGTTTATATTTTGTCCATCCACCATGTTTACTGAATGCCCAACTGGATTGTAGCTGGGTGCAAGAATCGGATGTGATTGAAGCACAAGTGAATCTGAATCACCCTGTTCCTCTGTAAAAGGAAAAGATCCGAATCTCTCGTTGTTATTTGTAGTTTCGGTTGTTAGGTTCGGTGCTTTTTTTTCTTCCTCTTTTAAACTAATTTCTACAGGTAGCACTACCTCAGATATTTCTCTAATGTTACGTTCGTTAAGAGGGATGCTACTGGGTTCAGTAAGGTTAATTTTTACTTCTAATTGTAAGGGCTCGGAAGCAGTATCAATTTCTACTGAAGCAGGCAGTTTTTCATCGATCCATTTTTTTGATTCTTTAACAGGTTCGACTATTTTGGTAGTTATGTTTTCACTTTCTGAAATTACTGTTTTCGTCACTTCCTGGATAGGGGTTTCAATCTCCAGTTGTACTTGGTTCTCTACTGGCGAAGTTTCCACTACGTCTATAACAGATTGTAATGTCAATGTATCTTCTGCTGAGGCAGTAGATGAAAAACAAAATGATACCAATAGTACAAATAGGAAGCAGAATCCTCTCAAAAGAAAACTCACCACCTTTCTAAGAGACAATCTTTATTCATTTATATTGTTATTTTCCAGTTTTATATATGTCTAAACCTATTGAACATGGAAAATGAGCTAATTTTACTGGTGCACTCATGACTTTTAGAACTTTATTACCAGGAAAAATGGGATAGAAGGGTAAGTAGATAAGGTTGAAGGAAATGAAAATAACACTCCAAATATCTACCAATTTGTTGTAAACTTAGTATTACATAAATTTTCTAAATTATTAGTCTATTAGGGTGGGGGAGAAAATAATATGGAGGCAATCGGGATTAAACCATACTTACATGTCCGAACTGCAAAAAATCCAGTTTATCACCCAAGTGGTGATTCAATTAGTTTTTTAACAGATTATACTGGGATTCCACAGGTTTGGGACTATAAGAAAGGGGAAGGTTGGCCTTCTCAGGTTTCTTTTACGGATGAACGAATCATTTTTGTGGAGTACATAAATGGTACAGAGAAGAGAATCATTGGAATGGATGAAGGTACGAATGAACGGCAGCAGCTTTATCTATTACATGATGATGGTGAACTCACACCTTTGACCGATTCTCCTGACCATATTCATCAGTATGGTGGAAGTTCACCTAATGGAGAATGGATTGCTTGGTCTAGTAATCGAAGAAACCCTGCGTATTTTGATATTTATATTCAAAACATCGATACTTTTGAGACAAGGCAAGTTTTTTCCGAAGATGGTACATACTCCCCGGTCAAGTGGCATCCGAATGGGGTGAGTTTACTTATTCAAAGGACGAATTCAAATTTGGATAATGACCTTGGCTTACTTGATATCCAAACAGGTGATTTGGTTTGGATTACTCCTCATAAGGATGAAGCCAAATTTTTCTCACCTCATTTTAGTAAGGATGGAAAAAGGTTATATCTATTATCGAACATGGGACAAGAATTTACGGGGTTAGCCATGATTGATTTAATTACAAAGAAGTTTTCATGGGTTGACCAAAGGGACTGGGATTTAGAAGAACTTTGTATGAGTCCAGATAAAGGTTCATTGGCCTATACAGTAAATGAAGGTGGCATTTCAAAAGGAATTATTCATGATCTAATCGATGGAAATTTTTACACTTGGAAAACACCGATGGGGGTTATTTCTGAGCTTGCGTTTTCCCCAGATGGAAAAAGGCTTGCGTATGTTTTTAATGGTTCTATCTATCCATCTGATATTTGGGAGTTACACTTAGAAACGTTTGTCACAACGAGAGTGACATATGTATCTAAATCAACTGAGGTTGATTGCCGACTGATAGAGCCTGAACTTATCCATTATTCTTCTTTCGATGATTTAGAAATTCCGGCATTCTACTATAAACCTAAAAATAAAGGGTGCCATCTACCTGTTGTCGTCTTTGTCCATGGTGGACCTGAGAGTCAAATTAGGCCAGTTTACAATCCCTTTTTACAGTATTTCTTAAATAGGGGATATGCCGTATGTACCCCAAATGTCCGAGGTAGTACAGGATATGGTAAGACTTATACTCACTTAGATGATGTTAGAAGAAGGATGGACTCGGTGAAGGACTTAGCATACCTTGTCGAGTGGTTAAAAAAAGAAGGGGATGCGGACCCGAACCAAATAGCCGTTATGGGAAGAAGCTATGGAGGTTTTATGGTGCTCGCGGCTATTACGCATTACCCGGATTTATGGTCAGCTGCTATTGATATTGTGGGTATCTCAAGCTTCCGGACTTTCTTAGAAAACACGAGCCCTTGGCGTCGGAAACTAAGAGAAGCTGAATATGGCAGTATCGAAAAGGATGGAGATTTCTTCGATGAAATTGATCCACTCCATCGAACCGATGCCATCACATGTCCATTGATGGTTTTGCACGGAGCCAATGATCCTCGAGTCCCAATTGAGGAAGCGGAACAAATTGTAGGCGAGCTTCAATCGAGAAACCATCCAGTAGACTATATTCGCTTCGAGGATGAAGGACATTTCTTTGTTAAATTGAAAAATAATATTACTGCCTATACGGGTGTTGCTGACTTTTTGGATAAGTATATGGGAGCAAAGAAAGAAAAGGTATTGTAGAATAGTAGAAAAAGCAGGATGATTCCTCCTGCTTTTTCTTTTTGGGAGTTTAATTATGAATGATGCCTACTATTGGGTCCTCAGGTGTAATGTGGTCACCAGTCAGATATTTACCCGCCTAATTCGCTTGAAAATCAACCATAAGCATAAATTCCTATAAAAAATTATTCTGAAATCTCAAAATAGGTTAATTTTTTAGCCAAAACATTGTATCATGGAGTATAGATATTTAGGTTTACGAAGTAAAATGCAACAAGAATGAAAGCTACAGTCTGGAGGATCTTGAATGTTAAGGGTTTTATCAATGTTAAAACCATACAAACTCCCTATGGGGGTTGCTTGGTTTTTCATGCTCGTCGAACTCGTCGTTGAACTTTGGCACCCCATCTTAATGGCCAAAATTATAGACGACGGTATATTGCAAGAAGACTTATCCGTAGTATTAACTTGGGGCGGAATAATGGTGGGGATGTCCTTACTTGCCTTTTTCTCGGGTATTACGAATTCATTTTATGCTGCACATGTAGGGCAAAGCTTTGGCTATGATGTCCGAAAGACACTTTTTACAAAAATTCAATCGTTCTCATTTGCGAATTTTAATAAATTCCCGACATCATCTCTTATTACGAGAATGACAAATGATGTAACGCAAATTCAAAATACCGTGTTTATGAGTTTGAGAATTATGTTACGTGCACCACTCCTTGTATTGGGTGGAACCATCATGGCTCTGTTTGTAAATGTTAAATTAGCCCTTATCTTTTTAATTGCCATTCCTATTCTCATTTCATTTTTGTTATGGGTCATGAAAAAAGCAGGAAGTCTCTTTCAAAGTGTTCAGGCTAGGCTTGATGGTGTAAATAGTGTTATGCGTGAAAACCTGACTGGAATGCGCTTGATTAAAGCCTTTTTACGATGGAGACATGAAGTCAAACGCTTTACTAAAGCAAACGAAGACCTGATGGATCGAACGGTTGCCGCTTTGAGATTGATTGAATCCACAATGCCTGTTCTTCTATTAGTGATGAACTTAGGGATTATGGGTATTCTTTGGTTTGGAAGTATTGAGGTGGCAGCTGGTGGGATTCAAGTAGGGGAAGTCGTTGCCATTATCAACTATGCAACAAAGATTACGCTAGCTATTTCCATGTTTTCCTTTATCATTATGGCTTTCTCTCGTGCTAAAGCATCAGCTAGCAGAATTTCCGATGTATTAGAGACCGAAATTGATTTAGTTGATACGGAAAAAATGGATTTGCGTAAAAAGTTAAGTGAGGGAAAAATCGAATTCGATTCGGTTTCCTTTCATTATCCAGGTACAGAAACGGTCGTATTAGAAGACATCTCCTTTACGGCAAAACCAGGTGAGACTATCGCCATTATGGGGGCTACTGGGTCAGGAAAGTCTTCATTATTCCAACTCATTCCACGCCTTTATGATGCGAACAAAGGGTCAGTTTTAATAGATGATCAAGACATACAATCTTTAAAACTAGAAAACTTACGTAAGCAAATAGGGTTCGTCCCACAGGAAGCGTTATTATTCACAGGTTCCGTTAGTGAAAATATTGCATGGGGTAAAGAGAATGCGTCTATGGAAGAAATAGTGGAAGCAGCTAAACATGCTCAAATTCATGACACAGTCTTAAAGCTACCTCATGGATATGATACAAGGATTGGACAAAAAGGAGTGAACCTCTCAGGTGGTCAAAAGCAACGTCTATCCATTGCACGTGCACTGGTTCGGAAGCCGAAAATCTTATTGTTAGATGATAGTACGAGTGCGCTAGATTTGAAGACAGAAGCCAAGTTGTTGCAGGCCCTTAAAACATACTCCTGTACAACCTTGATTATAACGCAGAAGGTTAGTACTGCGATGGAAGCAGATCACATTCTGTTGTTAGAGGACGGAAAGCTCCTCACAACCGGTCATCATGAAGAGCTCTTGAAAAACTCGTCATTATATCAAAAAATCTATCAATCCCAATTTGGAGAGGAGTCACTTAAGAATGCTCAAGTCACTAATTAAACCTTTCCAATATGAAAAAATTCCACTAGATTTTGAGAATAAAGAACCCACGAAGAAAAAGCCAAAAGCGAAAAATTGGTGGGGGACACTAAAACGAATTTGGTCATACTTAGCAGAAAAGAAAGTCATGCTATTCTTAGTCCTGCTCATGGTACTTGTAAGCTCTGGGCTAGCGCTACTCGGACCCTATTTAGTAGGAATGGCCGTAGATGATTACATTGTCACTCGAGATAGTAGCGGACTCGTCAAGCTACTAGTGGGACTACTTATCGTTTATATTTTTCATTCAGTATCCATCTTTCTTCAAAACTTCTGGATGATTGGAATTGCCCAAAAAACCGTTTATGAGATGAGAAATCAATTGTTTCGTCATTTGCATAAACTACCAATTCCGTTCTTTGATAAGCGCCAACATGGTGAATTGATGAGTCGCGTTACGAATGATATAGAAAACGTGAGTTCAACGTTAAATACATCCGTTATCCAAGTGTTTTCCAGTGTGTTGACCTTAGTTGGGACAGTTTCCGTGATGATTTGGCTAAGTCCACTTTTAACCTTAGTTACGTTAATCATCATCCCAATGATGGTTTTTGGAATGAAGTGGATCACAAAAAGAACGGGACGATTATTTAAAGAACAGCAGAGAAACTTAGGTGCACTAAACGGCTATATTGAGGAAACCGTTTCAGGTCAAAGAATTGTAAAGTCTTTTTCACAAGAAGAGAGAGTCATCAATGAATTTCTTGAAAAGAACGACCGTCTCAAACTATCAGGCTATTGGGCTCAGACGTTTTCTGGATTTATTCCTAAGCTCATGAACATGCTAAATAACCTGAGCTTCGCGATCATAGCGGGTGTAGGGGGAATCCTAGCTTTAAATGGTTATATTTCTATTGGGGTTATTGTGGTCTTTACCGAATACTCAAGGCAATTTACCCGTCCATTAAATGATCTCGCCAACCAATTCAATACACTTTTATCTGCCATTGCCGGGGCTGAACGCGTGTTTGATGTACTAGATGAAGAGGTTGAGATAAAAGACGGTAAGGGTGCACTTGTTCTAAAAGATGCGAGAGGAGAAGTCGATTTTGTTGATGTATCCTTTTCTTATGAGGAGGAAGAAGAGGGCCAAACGGTACGAGATATTAATTTCCATGCGTCACCTGGTCAAACTGTGGCACTCGTTGGCCCAACAGGTGCTGGGAAAACAACCATTATCAATTTGTTGTCAAGATTCTATGAAGTAGGTAGTGGACGAATTTTAATTGATGGTCATGACATTTCTAAAATTAGCCGAGAAAGTCTTCGTCAAAATATGGGGTTTGTTTTACAGGATTCATTCCTGTTTGAAGGAACCATTCGAGAAAACATTCGTTATGGTAGATTAGATGCTACTGACGAAGAGGTAGAAGAAGCAGCTAAGCTTGCGAATGCTCATTCCTTTATTATGAAATTGCCAGGACAATACGATATGGTATTGAAACAAGATGGTAGTGGAATAAGCCAAGGTCAAAGACAGCTTTTATCTATTGCCCGTGCCATCCTAGCAAACCCGAAAATTCTCATTCTGGATGAAGCGACAAGTAGTATTGATACCATTACAGAAATGAAGATTCAGGAAGCATTGCAAAGATTGATGCAGGGTAGAACTAGCTTTGTCATTGCACATCGATTAAATACGATCCAACAAGCTGATCAAATTTTGGTTCTAGAAGATGGAACCATTATTGAAAAAGGTTCACACGATTCACTACTGAAGCAAAAAGGCTTCTACCATGATTTGTTTCATAGCCAGCTTACAAAAGAAGTAGGATAAAATCTTTTTGAAACCCATCTAGACTTGGTTTTGTAATCAAGTTTAGGTGGGTTTTTTGCGAAAACAAAACAGGAAACAGGCTCTGGATATCCGATTGAGTGCCCGTTTCCCAAGAAACCACCCCAAAGCCGGCACTTCATTTAATAAAGTTTAGAAAATTGTGAAAAAATAATTCTATTTTCCTATGTATCAAATATATAATGAAATTGGTTTACATTTTATCTTGGAGGGGATTCTTTTGTTTCAAGCATTACAAGAGAAGGTTGGGAGTCGTTTGATTTTACCGGGGGAAGAAAGTTATGACGAAAAAAGAAAGGTGTGGAATGGGGCTATTGACCGACGACCGGCAGCAATCATCGTTTGCCAATCCGAAGAAGACGTTGTGGCTGCAGTTAAGTTTGCCAATGAGCAAGGCTTACATATTTCCATCAGAGGTGGAGGTCACCATGTAGCTGGGACGGCCGTTTGTGATGACGGACTTATGATTGATTTGTCCCAAATGAGAGCCGTAACGGTAAACGAAGAACTGAAAGTGGCTTATGTTGAGGGTGGAGCTACTTTAGGAGATATTGATGAAGAAACTCAAAAATATGGACTTGCAACTCCAACTGGAACGGTTTCCGAGACAGGAGTGGCTGGACTGGCACTGAGTGGTGGTCTAGGATATTTAAGAGGTAAGTACGGATTAACCTGTGACAATATAGTAGGTGCGAATATAGTGACAGCTGATGGAACACTTCTCCATGTCAGTGAAAGTGAAAACAAAGATCTATTCTGGGCTATTCGTGGTGGAGGAGGCAACTTTGGGGTAGTAACTAAATTCGAATTTCAGTTGCATCTAGTCGGGCCAGAGGTACTGGCGTTGGATGTCATGTATGACTACAAAGATGCTGCAGAAATATTTAGAAAGTCTCAAGCTTACTTAAATCAAGCACCAGACGAAGTCTCCTTTAATTTAACAGCCGCACAGCTCCCACCCGCACCATTTTTACCAGAGTTTTTACATCATAAAAAAGTGATTATGGTGTCAGGTATGTATGCAGGAAATCCGGATGATGGGGAAGGAATTATTCAGCCATTAAGAGAACTGGCTCAGCCGATTGTAGACCAGACAGGAGTCATGCCCTATGTTGCACTCCAAAAGAAGTTAGATGTAATGGTACCGAATCAAATTCCTGTCTATGGAACCTCTTTATACTTCGGGGACTTGAACGATGAAATCATTGAAGCGATTCTTTCCAAGCTTGAAAACGCTCCAACACCAGGTGTGTTAGCGCAGCTTTGGGCATTAGGTGGAAAGATGAACTGTGTGGAATCTGAAGAAACAGCATTTGCCACTAGAGATGCTAGCTTCGTTCTACTTGTCGATGTGATGGCGATGGGTGTAGAGGGAGAGCTTTGTGAAAAATGGGTAGATTCCTTATACCATGGTTTACTGCCATACTCTCATAAACAATCATCATATTTAAATGGAATTGGTGTGGAAGAAAAAGTAACCAAGCAAACGATGGCTGGAAACTATAGTAGATTGTTAGAAATTAAGAAGAAGTATGATCCGAGGAACTTGTTTAGACATAATCATAATGTTAATCCTGCAGAATAAAGAAGAGCTTTACGGATAGCGGAATCTGAGTCCGTAAGGCAGCTGAAGCGGACAGGAAATCCGTTATTTACCTAAAAAAGCGGGTTTTCAAGGGTTTAGAGGACAGAGGTTCCGCTATTTGGCTAAAATCAGCGGAAAAAATGCTAAAAATGGGGGATTAGCGGAACGTGAGTCCGGATGAAACCAGAAAAACGGCATTTTTATAAAAATAGCGGAACCTGAGTCCGGCTAGGGAATGTCCGAATGAAACGGTTCCCCCAAATAAACAAAAGGAAGTGGAGAAAACAATTAAATCTCTCCACTTCCTTATTTTAGGGTATAATGGTACAACCATTATATCTTTATTTAATAGATGCACACATCAATCCAAAATAAGTAGGGGCTTCATATGATAAAAACTCTATTTGTCGTTTATCTTTAGGGATTGCCCCTGCTAATATCATCGTTTGCCATATCCCATCAGGTTTAGCTGCCTCGATAAAATCAGGATTAAAATCAGCCATCTTTTCTAATTCATTATTTTTAGTTAACTCTACCACTAAATCATCTAATTCTTTAGCTGCTGGATCAAAGCCATAAGGCCCTTCAGCATCATGAGCGTGAGCCCAATCACAGCTAGCAATAAGAGCTATTCGCTTAATCGAGGCTTCGACAACTCCTCTTAGCATCTCTCCAAACTGGTAGTGCACCTCAAAAGATAGCTCTCTGGTCGGCGTAATCACAACAATAGGGACATCTGGCATAAACCGTAAAGGAACAATGACTCCCCAATCCATAGGTAAACAAGAAATGGGACCAGCACTCGTTCCATAGTTAATGGAGGCTACTGGAATATGATTCTCTTTAGCAGCACTGGAAAGGGCAGTAGCTAGTTCACGATCCACATGACGTTCTAATCCGAACTCAGCCCCATTCTCTTCAACGGAACCAACCATTCTTTCACAATTCGTAATAGAAAACTGTCCATCCACCCGTACACCATGTGGAGTAAGCACTATAATTGTGTCTGGATTGGCTGCTTTCATTTCTTCCCCAAGGAGAGACATACTCTTCCGGGTTTTTTCCATTCTTTCAGGCTGGCTCCCACTTAGCTCTGGAATAATTTCTCCACCGTGTGGAGTTATACAGGCGTATACAAAAGGAGACGTAGTCATTTGTAATCACTCTTTCTTTATTTAAGGTATCTATATAGATTTTCTCTTAGCCCCTATGTTTTCCCTCTTAAGATGTTGACTTCCCCAACTACTCATATGAGAAATAAGGGGAATCGTTGATCTCCCATAGTCTGAAAGTTCATATTCAACTCGTAAAACCTTTTCATGATATTCGCTACGAATAATTAGCTCATCTCGTTCAAGTTCTTGTAGGCATTGTGCCAACATTTTCTTCGTAATAGCAGGCACTTTGCGATTTAATTCACCGAACCGTAAAGGTGTATGATGAAGCTCCCATAGAATCCTAGACTTCCATTTTCCACCTAAGATTTCAACTGTTACTTCTACGGGGCAGTGGTATGACTTATCCATAACCCTCCTCCTTTAAGAAGAACCTATGTTCATTATACCTCATTGTAAAGAGAATTCAGATAGTTACAAAAAAGTGACTAATTGAATGACCAAGCTATCCCCAATTATCATAAATATATGCTAAAAATACATGGGAGACCTATACATGGAAAAGAAAATTAGTTTACGAGACGTTATGAAGAATAGAAAAAGTATTCGAAAGTACAAAAACAAAAAAATCCCAAATGAAGTGATCCATGAAATATTCGAACTAACTAAAACGGCTCCATCTTCTTGGAATCTTCACCATTGGAAATTCATTATTATTGAAAAGGAAGAAACCAAAAAGATGGTTTATCCCATTGCTTACAATCAAGAGCAGGTAGCCACATGCTCGCATCTTATCGTCGTTTTGGGTGATACCGAGGCTTACAAAAACTTGGAGAAGGTATATTCAGAACAAGTAAAAGCGGGTTATATGACGGAAGAGGTTAAGAATCGATTTATGGAAAATATACCGCTGCACTATCAATTAAAGAAAAGCTTTGGAATCTATGATGCCATAAGAAATGCTTCCTTAGCGGCCATGCAACTAATGTTAGCAGCTAAATCCTTTGGAGTAGATTCTTGTCCGATGTTAAGTTTTAAAGAACCTGAGTTAAAAGAGGTCTTACAAATCCCAAATCGCTATTACCCAACTATGTTAATTTCCTTGGGTTATGGAGATACACCTGCCTATAACACCGTTCGATTGCCTGTCGAGGAACTGATATGCTTTGATAGGTTTTATTGAACTAACAGAGAAATCGTGTTGGAAGGGTATTTTTCCAACACGATTTTTAGAATGTTTCTATGATTTACCCAAAACCCACTTACTTTTCTGAAACATGGTGTATGCAATGGCGAAGGAGATTCCAACGAACAGTGCCGAACTCCCAAGTACATAAAGGACACTTTGAACGTCATAAATACCGTAGATGAGCTGCTTAATTAAGGCAAAAATATTCATAAATGGAATCAGAAAATACTGCGCTGTTAACTCGTTCGGTGATAGCCCTATTAAAAGGAAATAAGGAACCATTGCAACGGATGTTAATGGAGCCATATAGTTTTGTCCTTCCTTCATGGTGTTAGCCATTAAACTGAAAATCATGAGGAGGCTTCCTACCAATAAGGCAAAGAAGATTAACCCTGTTCCAAGACTTGTGACAAAGAAGAAAAGGTTCTCGTTAATGTTAAGAGCTTCAGCCATTTTTTCAGTAAAGTAATTCACTCCCAGAACGAAGGTGAGAAGTGAGAATATCCCACTGATAATCCCAAGGGAAGAGATAGCTAGCCATTTTCCAATAATGATATGAAATCGGTTTACTGGCGTCATAATCAATGCTTCCATTGTTTTTCTTTCTTTTTCACCAGCAAATAAATCATTCGCTATCGAAAGCTCTCCCATAATGACACCTAGAACAAGAATAAGCTGCGAGAAAATCGCAATCATGTACAATGACATGCCATCTTCTCCACTAATGGTTTCTTGCACGACCGTGAATGGCTCTAATAATGAAGGGTCTACCTCACTATTAACTAGTGAGCCTGTGATTGTTTCCTGTCTCTTAAGTTCGAAATGCCCCATAACCAGATCCATTGCTTCACTCGCTTTTTTACTAGCGGGGTCACCGTATATCGTTATACTTGGATTTTCATGGTTTGCTAGTTTTTCTGTAAAAGATGAATCAGTCTCTATCGCTAGCTGTGCTTTAGCGTCTTCCATAAGTGATAATGGAGAGCCATCTTTCACAACTTCTACAGATTCTAACTCTCCTAGCCAGTCAACAATCTGTCCATCCATACTCTCTGAAACAGCAACTTGGTAGGTTTCCTCATTTTCTGCTAAAAACACACGATCCATAAAGAATACAAGTGCGAGGTTGAAAAGGATTGGAATTAAAATGGTTAATAAAATCGTTTTTCTGTCACGAAGTGCATCAAGCATTTCTTTTTTGTATACATACCAACTCATGCGTTAGTCCCCCTTACTAAGCGAGACATAAAAATATAATTTAAGTCTTCACTTTCTTCTTCTTTATATAATTGTTCGATTGGTCCGTTATAAACGACTTCTCCTTTATGAATCATCACGATGGATTCACAAAGTGCTTTTACTTCTTCCATAATGTGACTAGAGAAAATAATCGTTTTGCCTTCTTTTTTGAGTTGTCTAATTAACTCTCTAAACATGTTTGCTGCTGTAATGTCTAATCCAGTTGTTGGTTCATCAAGTAAAATGATATCGGGATTGTGAATCAGTGTTCTTGCAATCATAACCTTTTGACGCATTCCTTTTGAGAAACCTTCTACTTTACGATCTAAAAAGTCCTTCATTCCAAATCTAGTAGCTAGTTCCTCAATGCGATTTTTAGCTTCATGGTTACTTAAGCGGTAAAGCTTTGCAAAGTAGAGTAGGTTTTCTCTTGCTGTTAGGCGATCATAGAGTCCTGTTTCACTTCCAAACAAGACGCCAATGCACGCCTTTACTTCCATAGGGTTTTTATGAATATCAATTCCATCAAATGTGATGGTGCCAGATGTCGGCTCTAAAATGGTCGAAATCATTCGCAATAGAGTGGTTTTACCTGCACCATTTTCCCCTAAAAGCCCAATTACCTGACCTTTTTCAACGGTAAAGGAAATTTGATTAGAAGCTTGGATGATTTTCTTTTTATCTTTAAATATTCTAGAAACACTATTTACTTGAATCATAACCTGACCCCTTTTGTTATTTGGTAGTTTCATTGTACTGTTTAGATGGTTTCTTGACTGCCATTATGTCGTTAAATGTTCTTTTCGTGTCGCGAAAATGCTATTTCCATGTGTGAAACATGTTAAAATATAACAAACAGCGGTCGGAGTGAAGAGAGATGCTAAGGGTAGGTTTAGTGGATGATTCAAAATATGACTTAGAAAAATTAAACGTCAATCTACAAAATGAAGATGACCTAATGATTGTTTTTTCTACAAATGATCCAGAAGAAGCCTACCAAAATATTAAAAAGGGAGACATTGATTTACTCATAACCGACATCGAGATGCCGAAGCTTTCTGGTTATGAGTTAGCGGATTTAATCAAAAGTTATGCGCTTGATATAGAGGTAATCTTTGTCACCGGCTTTAGTGGGTATGCTGTACATGCATTTGAATTAAATGTTCTAGATTACATCATGAAGCCCTATTCAAAAGATCGACTAATAAAGGGAATCAATCGTAGGAATCAATTGGAGAAAGTGGAACAGGACACAAAAAAGCTAGTCATCAAAACAAAGACTGATATTCATTTTATAGATAAAAAAGAGATTATCATGATTGAAAGAACGGGTCGTTCTACAACGATTATTACGGCTCAGGATGAATACACCATGTACACTCCTTTAACAGAGTTAGAGGAAGAACTGTCGAAGCGGAATTTTGTACGTTCTCACCGAGGGTTTATCATTAATATCCATTACGTAAAGAATTTTTCTCTCTACACCAAAAATTCATATATCGTAAGTTTTCAACAAACAAACAAAACCGCTATGATTACGAAGTCAAATCTAGAAAAGTTACAGAAGGATTATTTTTAAATAAAGGGAGTTTACATGTGCGTTTACATATACAGGATGTCATTTCTTTAGTGATTCATGTAATGGTAGCAATAAGTTTTCTTATTAAAGATACTAATCTGTTACATATTGGCGTTGTAAGTGTAGGTATGGTAGGGCTCGTTCTATTAAAGGTTTTTAGGAAACAAAAACCGAGCAATGGTGAAGGGTGGTTTCATAAAACTAGTTTTCAAATCCTTCAAGTCCTGTTGCTGATTGGAGTCTTGGTCACTGCATCAACCATGGTAGGCATTTTGGGTTGGATGGCACTTTTCTTAACGGACTTCATAAGAGAAGATATAAGAAACTGGGGAATACAAAAAGATGAAGCCATAAAAAGGCTTGAAGAAGAGCGTGAGGTACAAAATAGTATCTTTCGGACTATTCGAAGTCAGCGTCATGACTTCTTGAAACATATTAGTGTTGTGCAGCACTTGTTAGAAGAAGATAAACTTAAGGACGCAAGAGCTTACTTCGCATCTCTCCTTGGGGAATACGAAACGATGAATATGGCCATTAAAGGGGAAGAAGGGCATATAGCGGCCATTTTACACCAGTATCAACGTTTATGCGAGGAGCACCAAGTGTCGTTAACTTATGATTTTCAGGTACCAGTGTCATCACTACCACTCACATTGACAGATCAGACAAAGCTACTTTCAAACTTACTTGAGAATAGTTTTGAAGCTGCGAGAGAATACCAGGGAAAAGAATCAACTGCTACAATAGAATGTAGGTCAAGCTTATACGGAGGTATTATCGTTTTAGAAATAAAAAACAGTACATTACCTCTTGATAAAGAAATCCTGGATCATTTATTTGAAAGATTTGACCTTACTTCCAAACATAAGGGACATGAAGGTTTAGGTACGTATATTATCGCTAATCTAGTCAAGCAGTACCATGGGAACCTTTCTTTTAAATATGCTTCAAACGAACTACTAATTAAAATAAAGTTTCCGCTTATTGTAGAAGAAAAATAACTTGCCCATTTTATGAGAAAATGGGCAATCAAATTGGATGGTATGTCACGAACAAATGGGGAGGAACCAAAATGAAAGACAACAACAAGGGGAAAATTGAAAGCGCTTCAAATAAAGACGAAGGACTACATCTCGACTTTAAAGATGATATGACATACGGAGATTACCTCCAGCTGGATCAAATCTTAAATAGTCAGAATCGGTTATCTGACCATCATGATGAAATGTTGTTTATCATTATTCACCAAGCCAGTGAACTGTGGATGAAGTTAATCTTACATGAATTGAATGCAGCTAAACAATCTATCTTGAATGATGACTTAGAACCTGCCTTTAAAATGTTGTCGCGAGTTTCAAAAATTCAGCAACAACTCATTCAATCATGGGATGTTCTTTCAACCTTAACACCTAGTGAGTATATGGAGTTTAGAGAAAAGCTAGGAAAATCCTCTGGTTTCCAGTCCTATCAAAATAGGTTAATAGAATTTGCTTTAGGTCATAAAAAAGAAAATGTTCTTTCTGTTTACAAGCATCAACCTCACCTTTTTGAAATCTTACAAAAGGAATTGTATGAACCGAGTATTTACGACGCATCTATCATGGCATTATCGAAACGAGGATTAAACATCGATTCTGAAATGCTAGATAGAGACTGGTCAAAGGATTATGAACCCAATTCTAGTGTAGAAAATGCTTGGTTAACCGTTTACCGTGATGTAAACCAGTATTGGGACTTTTATGAGCTGGCTGAAAAACTAGTAGATATTGAAGGTCGACAACAACAATGGCGTTACAATCATATGTTAACAGTTGAAAGAATTATCGGATATAAACGTGGAACGGGTGGTTCTGCGGGAGTCGGGTATCTAAAACAAGTGATTGAGCACCGATTCTTCCCGGAGCTGTGGCAGATTCGAACAAAATTATAGAGATTTGTGGAGGAGGAAAGATCCAATGGCATTGCAACAGTTTTTATATAAACTAACATTAGTTCCCAACTTACACGACGATGGGAACTGGACAGAGCGTGAAAATAATATTGTAGGGGAGCACTTTCGATATCTGCAGGGACTTCAGAAAGAAGGAAAACTAATTCTTGCGGGCAGAACCATGAACGAATCAGCTCACACCTTTGGGATTGTTATTTTTTTAGCTGAATCAGAAACAGAAGCGAAACAAATAATGGAGAATGACCCTGCTGTTGATCAAGGCGTCATGATAGCGGAAGTCTTTCCGTATAAGGTCGCTCTCTTTAATAACCAGTTTGAGGGTTAATGAATCTTTAAGAAAGGAGCACCAACATGAAATACGGAGTAATAGGGACCAGTGAGATTACGACTCGGTTTATTGAGGCATCTAGGGAAGTCGCCGATTTCAACTTATCGAGCGTTTACTCTCGTACATATGAGAGAGCACAAGATTTTGCGAAACGGTTCGGTGCACCAAATATTTATACAGACTTAGAGAAAATGGCGGTGGAAGGGCAGGTTGATGTTATTTACATCGCTTCCCCCAACTCCCTACACTTTGAGCAAGTAGTGTTTTTCCTACAGAAGAAAATTCATGTAATTTGTGAGAAGCCTATTTTTTCAAATGTGAAAGAGTTTGAACAGGCATTTAATGTAGCGGAAGAGAACGGTGTCTTTTTATTCGAAGCAGCACGAAATATACATTCCCCCAATTTTAAACTATTGAAGGATCAAGTGGCTAAGATTGGGAAGGTAAGGAGTGCGGTGCTTCAATATATGAAATACTCATCACGCTACGATCTGGTGCTCAAGGGTGAGGAACCGAATATTTTTTCTGCGAACTTTTCTGGAGGGGCGTTAGTCGATTTAGGCGTCTATCCAGTATTCGTAGCAGTATCCCTATTTGGTGATCCTAAGGATGTTGCTTACTATCCGGTGATGTTGCCAACAGGAGTTGACGGTAGTGGAACGCTTGTCCTCCAATATGATGATTTTGTTTGCACAATCCTTTGTTCAAAAATAACGGATTCCTTTTTGCCAAATGAAATTCATGGGGAAAAAGGGACCGTCATTGTAGACCATATTTCCTCCATAAGGAAATTGGATGTGTTAGATAGGGTGGCAAAATCAAGTGAAACCATTTCGGTTCCGGAACACGAGAATAACATGGTGTATGAAATTGAGGCATTTAAAAACATAATCGAAAGCAAGGATTATAAGGGCTATGAAGAATTAAAGCGGATCAGTTATTCAACCTTAAAAATTACAGAAGCAGCACGTAAATTTAGTGGGATTGTCTTTACTAACGAAAGAGAATAAAAATGGAGTCTTGTTGAGACAATACAAATGAATCTACTACATTTGTGGAGGTACATGCATGTCTAAACAAGGGAAACAAAATGCTGAACAAAAACGTCAGCAGTTAAAAGGACAAGAAGGTAAAAACGACGTCGAATTTGGTACAGAAGCACAGATCGGTAACAGTAAGAGTCAAAGCCAGAAGAAGAGTGGACGTCAGATGAATAAGAAGTAATGGTACAGAGGGGAATCCTGGATTGGATTTCCCTATTTTTGTGTTTTTTTAACCGAGATTTTGTTAATTTTGGTTTTTTTATTGGTGGTATAGTGGAAAAAGGGCGATGGTAGAAATAATAGCTGGGATTTTATACATTTTAGCAGGGGGAAGATGGCTCAACCTTGTTTGGTTTGTGAACGGGGGGAGTGGTGAGTGCGGAAATTTTGTTTTGAGTGCGAAAATACGTAAATGAGTGCAATTATTTCGATTTGAGTGCGAAAAATAGGATTTGAGTGCAAAAACAGTTTTGAGTGCGAAAAAGCGGCCATTGAGTGCAGAAATGAATAGAATGAGTGCGAAAAAATCCATTTGAGTGCGAAAATCCAACTCCGCTTGGTTGCGAAACCCCAACTCCGCTTGGGTGCGAAACCCAACTACGTTTGAGTGTGAAAATCCAACTCCGCCCCACCCTAAAACCCAAGTCATTCCCTTGGACTTTCCCCTACAAAAATGCCAAAATACCTATACAGTTAGGAGGCTATACAAAATGACTTTTCAAAGAGACATTAAGAACCACTGGAATGTTCAATATAAACAAAATGGGTATCCCCATGTACAGCAAGGCTTCATTTTGCCACCAGACAGAAAGGAAGAATTTGACCCCTTTATCATCATGGCAGAAGACTGGTTTAAACGTGGCACGTTTTCAGACCATCCTCACCGAGGGTTCCAAACGGTCACCTATGTGATTGACGGCAGGTTGGAGCACATTGATAATGCGGGTGGCCACTCCATTCTCGATGCTGGCGATGTTCAATATATGAATGCAGGGTCTGGTGCGAGACACGCAGAAGAAGCCGTTGATGATGACCTCATTCACACCCTTCAACTATGGTTGAACCTTCCCAAATCATTAAAAAATACAAAAACTAGCTATCAAAATGTATACGCTGATGATGCCCCGCGAGTGACCTTCGATGGAGGAGAAGTTAAAGTCTATTCTGGAAATGTGGAAGGAGTAAAAGGTCCGCTAGAAAGCTTAGTTCCTTTCACACTATCTGAAATTAAGCTACAAGAGGGAGCAACCTACACATATCGGATTCCTGAAAATCAAAATGCCTTTCTTTATGTTTTAGCAGGGGAGCTTGAATTTGGTGAAAGTAAAACCCGGTTAAAAAAGACAGGGGTGGCGACCCTAACCTTTAATGAGGGGGGAACAGGTGATAGCGAACTAGTCATCTATGCTAACCAAAGATCTAAGGTGTTAATATATTCTGGTGTTCCAATCCGAGAAGAGTACGTAGCATACGGACCTTTCGTAATGAATACTATGGATGAGATTCAACAAGCTTACCGAGATTTCCATGCAGGAAAATTTGGTCCACCAGCAATAAAATAAATCGTACCCACAACTTCAGGGAGTTGTGGGTTTTTTAACTTTTCTCCCTTAAAACTGCTAAAATAGAGTTATCAAAACGAACGTTAGGTGATCCCGTGACAAACGTTGTCAAAATCTCAGTTAGAAGTTTAGTTGAATATGTGTATAGTAGCGGAAGCATTGACACAAGGTTTCGCTCGGTGACCACTTTACAGCTTGGAACGAAGCTACATCAGTTGGTTCAAGGCTCGTACAACGAAACGGATGAAAAAGAGGTGCCGGTTAAGGGGACTTTTCAACATGAAGAGCTCACCTTCGAGGTAGACGGAAGATGTGACGGGATTCTTCATGGTGAGTCTGGACTAACCATTGATGAAATCAAGTCAACCTCTAGACCCCTAACGGAAGTCACGGAAGAATCCTACCAGGTCTACTGGGCGCAGGCTAAGTTTTACGGGTATATGTTTTGCAAAGAAAAGAAATTAGATGAAATAAAAGTCAAACTGACATACATACAATCCGAAACAAACGAAATGAAACATTTTATAAAGACACTGACCTTCAAAGAACTAGAAGCTTTTGTGGAAGAAACGATTCGCCAATATGCCCCTTATGCACGACTAATGAATGAGCATAAACAAGCTAGAAATAAAAGCTGTAAGGAACTCTCATTCCCTTATGAACATTTCCGTAGTGGACAAAGGGACTTTGCAGGTGCCGTATATAAAAGTATCCTGGACGAAAAGAACTTATTCGCCATGGCCCCAACTGGAACGGGTAAAACGATATCTACAACCTTTCCGGCTGTTAAAGCCATAGGTGAGGGCGTCATTGAGCAGTTTTTCTATGTAACGGCCAAAACAATCACAAGAACGGCAGCGGAAGAAGCGCTCAATCATATGCAGCAAAAGGGATTACAGTGTAAAGCTGTTACGATCACCGCAAAAGATAAAGTGTGTTTCAAAGAAAACACGATATGTAACAAGGAGTACTGTGAATTTGCAGATGGATATTACGATCGAATCAATGATGCGTGCCTAGATATTCTGAAAAATGAATTCATCATGAATCGTGAAGTGATCGATACTTATGCAAGAAAGCATAAGGTGTGTCCATTCGAGTTTTCATTAGATTTGGCATACGTGGCGGATGCGATTATTTGTGATTATAACTATTTATACGACCCAAAGGTATCCATCAAGAGATTTTTTGAGGAATATAAAAGAAAAACAGCAGTTCTTGTTGATGAGGCTCACAATCTAGTAGACCGAGCAAGAGAGATGTTTTCAGCACAGCTTTTAAAGTCTTCGTTCTTGCAATTGAAGAGAGAGTACAAAGGGAAAAACTCCTACTTATTTGAGAGTGCGAAAGCCATCAATGATCATCTTTTACAGCTGAAAAAGCAATGTGGGGAAGAGACCTTTCGGGTAGAACAAGAAATGCCTGAGGAACTGATTGTTTTAGTGGATACGTTTGTATCCGAGGCGGAGAGAGAGTTGTTAGCGGAGACCAATGAGCTTTTACTAGAGACCTATTTTTTAGTTCAAGCTTTTATAAGAGTGGCGAAAATGTATGATGAGCGCTATGTCACTTTTATAGAGGTTGAAAAAAGTGAAGTGAGAATCAAGTTGTTCTGTCTCGATCCGTCTTATCTATTAGCACAAGTGGAAAAATCATATAAGTCAGTCGTTCACTTTTCAGCAACCTTTTCACCTCTAGGATACTACAAAGAAATATTAGGAGGGTCAAAAGAGGACTACTCGGTATCTATTCCCTCACCGTTTCCTAGAGAAAATCTGGACCTATATATTCAACCACTTTCCACAAGGTATCGTGATCGGGAGAGGTCGAAACAAAAAATTGTTCAAACCATCCAACAAGTCGTGAATAAGAAAAAAGGGAACTGTCTAGTCTTTTTCCCTTCTTATCGATATATGGAAGAGGTTTATCAAGACTATATTCAAGAGTCAGGGGAAGAAGGAACTATTATTCAGGATCCCTTTATGACTGAAAGAGCGCGAGAGCAATTTCTAGAGGCTTTTAAATCAGAACCAGAACAATCATTAGTTGGTTTTGCAGTCCTTGGTGGTATTTTTTCCGAAGGTGTTGATTTAAAAGGAGAAAGGCTCTCCGGAGTTATTGTAGTAGGAGTAGGTATTCCGCAAATTGGAGTAGAACGTGATTTGATCAAGGACTATTTTAATAAAACGGGCAGGAACGGTTATGATTATGCTTATGTATACCCAGGCATGAACAAGGTGTTGCAAGCAGGTGGAAGACTCATCCGCACCGAAACAGATAAGGGGATTCTGGTACTTATAGAAGATCGTTTTCTCACGCCGACCTATCAACGTTTGCTTCCTTATGAATGGCAACACTATAAGATTATGAACTAAGAAGAAGTGTCCCGTTCTGGGGCACTTTTTATTAAATATCATATTTTGCCGAAATATATCCAAAAGAAAAGCCGTTCCATTGAGGAATGGCTTTTCTTTTGGAAATAGGCTTGAATTTCCAATTGGAAAAAATTATACTGTACATATATTAACGTTCGGAAAGTGAGGTGGAGAAGAGATGAATCGTTTTGTTGTTATTCGCGGGCAAATACTTGACTTTATGTATATTTGTCGTGCGATTTTTCATGATGCAGCTGCCAACGGGACACGTATGCCCTTTTTTAGCAACTGCATAATGATAACGAAACGATAAGAATTCTCTTTATCCATCTAATATAGCAACTAGGTTAGGAGAGGGCTTGTTTAGGCTCTCTTTTTCTATTTTTTTTAAGCTATGGGTAAGTGTGTTCTTACTTATGGCTTTTTTTATTTGTAAATAAAGGAGATATGAAAATGATTATATGTGCGGCACACGAAGTAAGCAAAATGTTTGGTGGAACTAAGATATTTGAACAGCTATCTTTTGAAATACATGAAAATGACCGGGTAGGGTTAGTAGGGAGAAATGGAAGTGGGAAGACCACTATTTTCAAGCTTCTAGCGGGATTGGAAACAGTAGATGAGGGACAGATTCACATTAAAAAAGGATGTAAGGTAGGATACCTTGCCCAAATTCCTGCCTTTCCTAGTGAATATAGCGTTTACGAGGTTTTATCCACAGCTTTTGCACAATTAAAGGAAATGGAAACGAAATTGAAAGAATTGGAGGGATGGATGTCAACGGAAACAGATGAACAAAAGCTGGATAACACCATACAAGAGTATGGAAGAATCCAAGATCAATTCTCAGGGCTTGGTGGTTATGAGATGGAAGCCAATATTCAAAAGGTAGCGAATGGCTTGAAGGTTGAACATTTACTAAATAGTGATTTTAAAAGCTTAAGTGGTGGAGAAAAAACCAAGGTAGGATTAGGCTTGATTTTACTCCAATCACCAAATGTATTATTGTTGGATGAACCGACGAATCACCTTGATATTTCTGCTGTTGAATGGCTTGAAAATTACCTTAGAGAGTACAAAGGTACAGTGGTTATCATCTCGCATGATCGTTACTTTTTGGATCAAGTGGTGACTAAAATTTTGGACCTTGAAGATGGTGAGCTTGAAGTTTATCACCAAAACTATTCCGGATTTATTAAGGAAAAAGAAGAGAAATTGTTATTAGAATTCCAAGCCTATCAGGAACAACAAAAGAAGATTAAAAAGATGAAGGAAACCATAAAAAGGCTGAGGGAGTGGGCGAATCAAGCCAACCCACCGAATGCGGGTCTTCATAAAAGAGCCAGTAGTATGGAAAAAGCTTTAGAAAGAATAGAAAAGCTGAAAAAACCAGTTTTGGAAGCAAAGAAAATGGATCTTCATTTTGAGCATAAATCTAGAAGTGGTAATGATGTCATTACCGTAAAAGATGTATCAAAATCGTATGATCAGAAAACGCTTTTTGAAGGAGTAAACCTGAATATACATTTCAAAGACAGGGCTGTGATTGTTGGGGAGAATGGGACTGGTAAATCAACCATTTTGAAACTTATTTTACATGAGGAACAAGCTGATGATGGGGAGATAAAAATAGGCAGTAATGTGAAAATGGGTTACTTATCTCAACATATTAAGACGAAGGATCCGGATCAGACAATCCTAGAGGCTTTCCGGGATGAGGTTCTGGTTACAGAAGGAGAAGCAAGACATATACTTGCCAAGTTCTTATTTTACGGACCCACTGTTTTTCAAAAAGTAAAAGGATTAAGCGGTGGGGAGAAGATGAGATTGCGTCTTGCTCAACTAATGTATCAAGAAATTAATATGTTAATTTTGGATGAGCCAACAAACCATTTAGACATAGACTCCAGGGAAGTATTAGAGGACGCCATAGAAGGTTTTAATGGAACGGTGTTAGCTGTTTCCCACGACCGCTATTTCTTAGATAAACTATTTTCCAAAACCTATTGGTTAACGAATAGCACCCTATATTCTTTTGAAGGAGCTTACTCTTGGGCAAAAAAAAAGCTAAGGGAAGTAGTGGTTAAAGAAGAAGTGGTACATTCTAATAAAACAAAAGAGAAGAAGATAGAGGCTCAAATTGAAAAGAACAGTGAACCAAATACCGAGCATTTAGAAGACAAAATAGAGTCTATTGAATCTCAAATAGAAACTGTCGTAAACGAGATGATGAATATACAAGATCTAATAGAACTACAAGCTCTTCAAGAAAAACAACAACAACTAGAGGCGGAGCGGGATGAATTATATGAGATATTACTAAACAAATTATGATTTTAATTGTAAAACATGCCATAATAAGAAAGAATTGATAAGGATGGGAGAAATCCCATCCTCTTATTATGAAATGAAGGAGAACACAATGAATTCACTTATAGATCAATTGAAACCATTTATTCAAGAGGCCTGGAACAAGCAAGGTTTTTCAGAACCTACGCCAATCCAAGAACAAGCGATTCCTGTTGTTTTAGAAGGGAAGGACTTAATTGCCCAATCTCCAACAGGAACGGGGAAGACGCTTGCGTATTTACTCCCACTTCTTCAAAGTGTAGAAGCAGAAAAACCACATATTCAGGCGGTTGTTTTAGCCTCATCTCATGAGTTAGTGATGCAAATCTTCGGGGAGATTCAGGAATGGTCGACTGGAAGTGGCATCAAGGCGGCATCATTCATCGGGGGAGCGAACATAAAGAGACAAATTGAAAAGCTGAAAAAACGCCCGCAAATTATCGTAGGGACACCAGGTCGAGTGTTAGAGCTCATTAAGCAAAAGAAAATAAAGATGCATGAAGTGAAAACGATGGTAATCGATGAAGGTGACCAACTTTTAGTGCCTGAGCATATGCAAACGGTACGCGGAATTGTTGACTCAGCCTTAAAAGATCGCCAAGTAGTTCTGTTTTCTGCTACGTTAACTGATAAGACAGAAGAACTAGCAAAAGGACTCATGAACAAAGCTGAAATTGTAAAGGTAAATGAAGCACCGAAGCTGACTGGAGATGTCGAACATATATACTTTGTTTGTGATCCCCGTGAAAAGGTGGATTTGATTGGAAAGCTCATGAGAACAAACCCTGAAAAGGTTCTGGCTTTTGCCAATGATATCGGAGAAGTCAATGTTGTAGCGTCTAAACTTCAATTTGAAGGCCAAGATTTGGGCGTTCTACATAGTGATACAAATAAGCAGGACCGTGAAGCAGCAGTACGCAATATACGAAGTGGGAAAACGAATTTACTATTAGCGACTGATGTAGCAGCTAGAGGTTTGGACATAAAAGGATTGACGCATGTTCTTCATCTAGATTTGAGTAAGGATGTACACCAATATATTCATCGCTCTGGTAGAACCGGAAGACTAGGATCTGCGGGAGGAACGGTTGTATCATTTGTTCCTTCAAATCAAGAGAGAGATCTTAAGAGACTAGCGAGAGACGCAGGAGTGGAGCTTCACAAAAAGACTTTCTATGGAGGAAAAATTGTTGAAGCCTAAACAATTGGAGGTGGTCATGAAATGAAAAGCTTTAAAGAGCTTCAAATTAGTGAAAATAGAATCCAGATGCTGAATAGGAACAGAATCTCTCAACCCACACCAATCCAAGAAAAGTCCATTCCTGTTGTGTTGAAGGGAAGAGACATCATTGGAAGAGCGCAGACTGGGACGGGAAAAACATTAGCCTTTGTTTTACCGATTTTAGAAAAGATTGATGTTACAAGAACTGACCCCCAAGTACTCATTGTTGCACCTACTCGGGAGCTAGCAATCCAAATTACTAATGATATTCGTAGTGTCATTGATCAACGAGAAGGAGTCCATGTATTACCTGTTTATGGTGGGCAGGATGTGGAGCAGCAGTTTAGAAAATTAAAAGGGGCCGTACATATTATTGTTGCGACTCCCGGAAGACTGCTTGACCATTTACGTCGGGGAACCGTTCAACTCGATGATCTGAAAACGTTGGTACTGGATGAAGCCGATCAAATGTTACATATTGGTTTTCTTCCCGAGGTCGAACAAATTATTGAAAGCACACCTTCAACAAGACAAACCTTATTGTTCTCAGCGACAGTGCCAGACCAGGTTAGAACATTGGCAAACAAGTATTTGGACAATCCCGTAGATATAAGGGTAAAAGCACCGGAGATAACGGTCAAAGGTATTAACCAATTGGCCGTTCAGACAACGGATAGAGCTAAACAATCACATTTGTTTCAAATATTAAATGAACAACCGCCATTCTTAGCCATTATTTTTTGTCGGACAAAAAGGAGAGCTAGTACGTTAAATGAAGCTCTTAGGCGTCATGGCTTCATCTCAGATGAATTACATGGCGACCTCTCTCAAGCAAAAAGAGAGCGGGTTATGAAACAGTTTCGTGATGCTGAAATTCAATACCTAGTGGCAACTGATGTAGCTGCTCGCGGGCTGGATGTCAGTGGCATCACGCATGTATTTAATTATGACATCCCTCAAGATGTGGAGAGCTATATTCACCGAATTGGTCGGACAGGACGAGCGGGGGAAAGAGGCGCAGCTATTACCTTCGTAGCTCCGAAGGATAAAGATATGCTAGCTATGATTGAAAAAGGGATTGGCCAGAAGATTAAAAAGAGAATCTTGAGTCCTGAGAGGGAAGAACGAAAAGATAAGCAATCTGATGGTGGGAAGCGGTCCGGTAAAAATAGGAGTGGAGAGCAGTCCCGAAGAGGGGCAGGTAAGGGAAAAGGTCGAGGGACATCTCGTAATGAGGGACCTGGAAAAGGTAAGAAGAATCCATCGAGAAATGAAGGAAGCGGTGGAAGAAGAGGGAGAAGTAAGGTAAAGCCATCAACGAGAAAAGGTAAAAAGTAAATTCAGTGTTGAAATGGACAGAGGTTCCGTTATTTCCACAAATAAGGGCATTTTTTAGCAGTAAGCGGACACAGAATCCGTTATATGGTCAAAATGGATGAAATATGCTCCTAAAAATGATGAATAACGGAACCATTGTCCGCGAGATTCTAAAAAAAAGGAATTTCATTAAAATAACGGAACGAGAGTCCGCTGAAAACTAGCAATCAAGAATCGAGGTTCTATACAACACACGGTAAACCAGTCTATCAAATCAATTTTTCTTCCTGAGCTTTCTGAGCTGCCTGGAAGCGATCTTTAACTTCTAATTTATGATAAATATTAGAAATATAGTTTTTAACAGTACCTTCTGAAAGGAATAATCGTTCAGCAATTTGTTTATTCCCTAGACCTTGAGAAAGAGAAGTCAGTACTTCTAATTCACGGTCGGTTAAACCAAATTTATCATTCTTAACTGGTTCGTCTTTTTGAAGCTTTTGAACCAATAGCTTAGCTAAATCTTGAGGAAGCAGTGTCCCACCATGATGAATCAATTTGATCCCAGAGATAAGATCTTTCGGATGAATGGCTTTTAATAAATATCCCTCAGCACCGATTGTTAAGGCATCTACAACATGGTTAATCTCCTGGAAGGTTGTAAGGATGATTACCTTAATACCCGGCCATTTTTCTTTTACCTCCTTAGTAGCTGCCATGCCATCCATGACAGGCATATGAATATCCATTAGTACTACATCAGGTTGCAAATCTTCACATAAGAAAAGTGCCTCTTGGCCGTTTGCAGCTATCCCCACAACCTCGAGATCCTCATCCATATCTAAAACAATGGATAAACTTTCTCTAATTAACTCTTGATCGTCCACTAATAGGACTTTAATAGGGTTACCCATGATTAACACTCCCAACCTTCGGAATCATACACGTTAAAACCATTCCCTTGCCTTCGTTGTTTTTGATTTCCAATGTACCACGCAGTGCTTCAATTCTATCTTGCATAGCAATCAATCCAAATCCAGGGTGGATGGTTTCCATTTTTTCTCCATTATTTTCAATACGTAAGCAAATGACATCTTCTCGGTATTGCAATAAAACGTTGACCTCTGATGCATTTCCATGTCGTTTAGCATTGGTAATGGCTTCTTGAAGGCATCTCACTAATGTTAGACGAATCTGAGGAGACACTAAATCTTCTTTCCCTTCCAATCCGAATTGAGTCAAAGTCCCTGTGTTTTCCGAAAAAACTTTTGTGATTTTATGTAGATGCTTTGACAGCGGTTCATCATTCTCAGAAGGAGCAATCTGATGAATGCTATTTCTGATTTCATCTAATCCTTCTCTTGCCACACGCGCAAGAGTGTTTATTTTTTCTTTGGCTTTTTCCGGGTTAGCGTCAATTAAATAGGAAACAGCATCTAATCCGACCGTCACCGAAGTAAAATGATGACCAATCGTATCGTGTAAATCTCGAGCCATTCGGTTCCTTTCCTCCAATAAAGTGACCTGTTCAATCTGTTCCGCATACTGTTCTAATACTTGGTTTTGCTTCTGGATGAGCTTATATTGCTGAAGGTTCTCGTCTAGTAGACGTGATGTTCGTTTCTTGGATTGCATAAGAAGGTTAAAGCCTAAACCAATCGAACAAAAGATAAGAACATCAATATATTGCATGAAAAAATCAAACAAGTCCTTTTCCATAGCCCAATAGCGAGTGGTGGGAATCAAGATGGCAAAGGTTGGAATGGTCCATAATGATGTTTTCTTAGTCACTAAATAACCAATCATCAATGCGGACATAAGAATTGTGGAGTTTGTTAAGTGGATGTGAAAAAACACACTTAAGATAATTGTGGATCCACCCGTAAGAACGAGTTCAGCAACAGGATAAAACGTTCGATTGACATAGTTTGGCCTCCAAAACACTTGTGGCCCCACATAACACAAAGTAAGGATAGCTACAAAGTAGGTATAAGGAAGGCCTGATAACTTCTCTGGCTCTAAGTAAAAATAAATTAGTCCATTTACATACCAAAATAGGCGAAGAAAAAAGATAAACCAATCTATTCCATGCCAGTCTTTATCAATTTTACTCATATGACACCTTCAATCCTGTAAAATAGGCTTTCTTTCCATAGTTTACTAGATGTTGGATAAATGTAACAGTTACTTAGTCATAAAAAGTTTGAATGTTTTTATGACTGGATTCACTGTTGGATATGACTTTCAATTTGTAGGATTAAACCAGAGCTTAAGAAACAAAGGGATGAACGATCATGGAAAAAGAAGAAATGTTGAGACAAATGAGTACGCGATTAAAAGGAATCCCTGAAGAAGAACAAGATGAATTGATTCAAATGTATAGAGATCTTTTCCAGGTTGCCAATGAAAATGGCAAAAAAGACGATGATGTTATTCATGCTTTGACTAGCTCTCATTCAAAACAAATAGTAATGGAAGGAGTGTTTCAAATGAAAAAATACAGTGCGGGCATACGGATTGGCGTATCGATTTTATTAACCTTTGTTATTATGGCAGTGGTCATTGGGGTTCTTGCTGCTTTGGGCCGAATGGATGATTTGTTTTCGAATTATCCTTTTATGATGATGATGGCTTTTGTGCTAGCCATTCCAGCTACCATCTTACCCTTAGTCATGTTTAAAATGTGGGATCAAAAAAATCCATGGAAAATAGGCTGGCACTTTAAAAAGAAAGATATGATTTTTTCTGTTGTAGCTGTCCTGCTTTCATTTACTTGTGTAATCAGTTTTATTCTGATTCTAGATGGAATGGATCGGATTGAAGCAGGAATGCTTTCTTTTAATCAGGTTAAGTTCTCCATATTCTTGATTGCTTGCATCGGTTATTTTTTCGCAGCATTAAAAGAAGAAGTATTAGTAAGAGCCTATTTCATGTCGAATTTAAGCAAACTCGGGATGGTGAAAATGATTCTAATATCTTCTATTCTATTTACTTGTCTGCACTTTCCGACCGGGGGGATAGATCCATTTAGAATGGGAAGCTGGTTTGTGGGTGGTTTAGTATTTGCTTATATTTACTTGAAAAGTGGTTCTGTTGTTGTAGCTACAGTTGTGCATGCAGTTCATAATCTAGTGAATGACATGGCCATTCATGGGGCTGAGGGAGTTGCTATTTTTACATTAAATCAAACGGTATCTCTTTCTGATAAATTGTTTTATGAAGTAGCTTTAGGATTAATTTTAGTTGTGCTTACTTATGGGTTTTATGGTAAAAACGGTGTCTTTACCCCAGCACAGAACTTAATAGAGTTATGGGGACACAAGCCAAAAGAAAAAAATGATGCCTTTCAGACGGCAGGATAAAAATAAAAAGTGAGGTACTTATAGATGAAAAAATTGTTCAATGGTTTTATGATCGTAGTTTTCCTGGTCATAGCAACGGCGCTACTATTTAATTTTAACGGAAATGCATTCTCATTCGAAACAAGTGAATTAAACAAGGAACAAGTAATAGATGCAGAAAAAATTAAAAAGATTGAGGTGGAATCAAGCTCCACTGATGTATTGATTAAACCTACAAATTCAGATGAAATCCTAGTTAAGCTATCTGGGGAAGTAAGTAATAAACTGAAAAGTTCTTTCGTTCTTGAGGTTGATGAGGACAATGATTCTGTTCGTATTAAGGTGGAAAGAAAGGAACGATCATTTTTTCAGTCGTTTATTTCTATAAGTAAGGTGAAATTAGAAGTATATGTTCCACAAAATCAGTATGAAGAAATCGTTATGGAGACTTCATCTGGTGATGTTCAGTATAAAGAGGTAGAAGTGAAGCAATTGAATATACAAACTTCGTCTGGTGATATCGATGTAGAGGAAATGAGTGAAGTAGAAGCGTTATCTCTTCAGGCATCAAGTGGAGACATCTCTTTAAGTGGTATTGCTACTCAGAAATTAGAGGTCACTACATCGAGTGGAGATATCTTCTCGAATGGGGATCTATCTTATGAGAATGCTACTATTGAAGCTAATTCAGGAGATATTGAACTTGAAAATGTTGAAGGTGATCTATCAGTAAAAACTAGCTCTGGTGATATCGAGCTTAGAGATAATGAATTGAAGGAGAATGTAAAGCTAGAAACTTCTAGTGGTGACGTGAATGTCTTCTTTAGAACTCAGCCAGATTCATTAAAGTTACATTTCAAAGCTAGCTCAGGGGATGGAAGTGTAAGCCTAGATGGCCTCCAATATACAGAGAAATCTGAGCACAACATAGTTGGTGGACTGGGGGAAGAAGAGTATCAAATAGATGTTAAGACATCATCAGGAGATTTTACATTGAATTAGAATTAGTAATTTTAAAATTACCCTCTACCCAACTTCATGATCTCGTGTTAACCTATAAATGTTAACTGGTTAACATTAGTTCGTTAACAAACAAAGGTGGAGGGTATACATATGCAAAGAAATAACAAACTAAGAATGCTCATTTACTGTGCAATGTTTGCAGCTATTACTGGGATTTTAGCTCAGGTAGAAATTCCATTACCGCTAGTACCTATTAGTGGTCAAACACTAGCAGTGGGATTAACTGCAACGATTATTGGTAGTCGCTATGGGGCGATCGCAATGATTGTGTATGCATGTTTAGGTGCAGTTGGAGTTCCCGTATTTGCAGAAGCGAAAGCAGGTCTTCATATTTTAGTAGGTCCAACAGGGGGCTATATTTTCTCATTTATTATTTCAGCATTCATTACAGGTCTTATTCTTGAAAAAACTAAGTTTACCATTTTAAATGCGATGATTGCCAATACAATTGGAATGATTATTACGTTAACATTAGGTACGATTCAATTGAAGTATGTGGCAGACCTATCATGGACAACTGCAATTGGAGCGGGAGTAACACCATTTATCGTGGTCGGTTTAATTAAGGCATATCTTGCAAGTGTCATCGGTATTAAAGTAAGAGAAAGATTGCTCAAAGCCGATTTATTAACAGACGTGAGCAGGGATAGTGAAAAAACGATTGCTGCATAGGGTTATGTATAAAAAAGCTTGAGGCTATCATCCTCAAGCTTTTTTAAATAATTCCATTCTTAACCAAAACTGCCTTAATAGCTGTATATGAAATATCTTCTGGTAACAATTCCTTCAAAGGTTTTAGTTTGTTGTCTTCTAGCAACGCATGCTTTTCAAGGACGAGCTCCTCCGTATCCTCGTCAAAAAATAACGTCCAATCCAGTTCATACCCATCTTGATAAGCCTTGAAGATGTGATTTTCAATTGTAAGCTTTGTGATCCCACGTTCTTTTGCAATTTCCCCAATGGACATTCCATCCCTGAATAGATGATAGGAAACGATATGGCTAGGCGATGAATCTGGATGAGTTGGAGCACTTCTTTTTGGAGTAACCGGTTCAATAGGCTTTGTATCAATCTCAACTTTTTCAATGGGCCCATTCTTCTCAATATAGGCCTGTATGCTTCCTAAAAAGGTTTCCCCATATTCATCCCATTTCCTAAGACCAACACCTTTAACTTGAAGCATTTCTTCACGAGAAGTTGGAATCAATCTGCAGAAATCTTTCAATGTCGCGTCCGAAAAGACCACATAAGGTGGGTAGCCATTTTCATCCGCAATTCTTTTACGAAGCCCTCTTAAATACTCAAATAACCCTTCATCAAATTGCTCTGTTCTCTCCACTTTTTCTGTCTTAGCATGAACCCAGACTTTTTCTTCCCCTTTCAAAACTTCATAAGATTTACTTGAAAGTTTAATAGTTGGAAATTGTCCATGCTGGACAGCTAAATAACCATCAGCAATAAACTGTTGAATTAACGTGTTAATGTCGGCCTCTTTATAATGAGAAAGGAGTCCATAGGTCGACAACTGATGAAAACCAAACTCTTTGATTTTTTGACCTTTGGAGCCTTTTAAAACCTTAGCAGTTAAGGACACACCAAAACGCTCACCCATTCTTTTTACACAAGAAAGAATCATTTGGGCTTCTTTCGTCATATCGACTAACTCCTCGGATTTTAGACAGTTGCTACAGGTACCACACTTATCAACTCCATTTGGATCGGAAAAGTAATCGAGGATATATCGTTGTAAACATTGTTTGGTGAATCCGTATTGCACCATTGCGTGAAGTTTTTCATATTCTTGTTTTTTCTGCGCTTCATTCATGATCGACTGTTCAATTAGGAACTTTTGAAGTTGAACATCACTCGAAGCAAATAAAAGAACACATTCGCTCACTTCTCCATCTCTTCCAGCGCGACCTGCTTCTTGATAGTAGGATTCGATATTCATAGGGATTCCATAATGAATGACGTATCGTACGTTGGATTTATCTATTCCCATACCAAACGCGTTTGTTGCTACAATAATGGATACGTCGTCCTGAATAAAGTCATTCTGAGCTTCTAATCTCTCTTGTTCAGACATCCCAGCATGATACCGGGCAGCAGAAAAACCGTTATCCACTAGCCATGTGTATACTTGGTCTGTTGTTTTCCGAGTCGGAGTATAAATAATGCCAGACTCATTCCGCTTAGAAGTCACATAGCTTTTGATAAAATTCCCCTTTTTTACACCTCTTTCTACACGGAAATGAAGATTGCTACGACTGAACCCTGTGTTTATAACTTGTTCAGGGCTAATGTTCAGTAGAGATTGGATATCTTCAATGACTTGATCAGTTGCTGTAGCCGTTAGGGCAACAAGGGGACAGCCTATATCCATTTCTTCAATGTTTCGAACGATAGAGCGATAACTTGGACGAAAATCATGGCCCCATTGAGAAATACAGTGGGCCTCATCAAAGGCAATAAAAGAAAGTGGGATTTTTTTCACAGCATTTGTGAACTCAAAAGACTCGAATCGTTCTGGTGCTACATAGACGAATTTTAAATCACCTTGAATCAATTGATTCATAATGTCCTGTTGTTCCTGATGACTTAACGTACTGTTGATAAAAGCAGCAGACACTCCATTGGCTTGGAGGGCATCAACTTGATCTTTCATCAGAGAAATTAAGGGTGAAATGATAATAGCAGTACCGTCCATCACAAGACCGGGTACCTGATAACAGAGGGATTTTCCTCCTCCAGTTGGCATTACAGCTAAGGTGTTGTGATGGTCAAGAATATGTTGAATAACCGTTTCTTGACCAGGGCGAAAGCTAGAAAAGCCGAAAACTGTTTTTAAAATATCTTGCGCTCTATTTAGTAATACACTCACAGATTTAAAGTTCCTTCCATACAAGAATTATGAAACTAGCGTAACATATCAGCATTGAAACGAAAAATAGAAGAAAAGGTGTTTTGATTAGGAGATTTTAGTGAAATTACTGTAGGATTTACCTTTTTTAAAAGGGAGAGAAGGTTTTTTTATGGTAAATGATGCTTTATCTAATGGTTGTTCTGCCGACGAGCCGGACAGACGATCCGTTATTTTAATGAAAATGCTCGGTTTTAGAGGGGGAACCGGACCGTGGTTCCGCTATTTGACAGATTTAAGAGTAAATTCAGCTGAAATATGCCTAATAAAGGATCCTCTGTCCGCAAAGTTCATAAGCAAATAACGGAACCTGTGTCCACTTCGCCCGCTAGCCGGACACAGGATCCGTTATTTTAATGAAAATGCCGGTTTTCGAAGGGAAAACTGGACAGTGGTTCTTTTATGGCAACTCAACCCTCACCACTTCAACTCCTTCCTACACGTCGTTGCTAGTCTTGCAGCAGTATGCCGGATATGGTCTTGGTCCATCACATCCAACTCCTTTTGATCAATGGCCGCTAGTATATATTTGCAAAATTCCCATACTTCCTCTTGGATTTCTGAGTCACTAACAATAGCGATATTATTTAAAGACTCCAGGATTCCGTTCATGACAGATACATCATGTTTTCCGTAATGCTTAATCTGATAGAAGCTCTTATATAAATATTCTCGGTACGGTTTCGGGTCCATAATAAGCCTAACCGTGCCTTCATTATCTGCAAAATATTTAGTTGGGTAGTAGTGTTCTCCAAGTTCCGCTAACAAAGAACCAATACGGTTTAAACAGTTGATTGCAGTATGGGGATCATTGATGCCAGGCGATAATGCTCTTAGTGCAATATCCACCAACTTTTGAATAGAAAATTCAATATCATAAAGTCCAGTTCGCTCAAGTCCCATAAGAATATACTCTCTGTAGCCATTGCTTTCAAATTCCTTTTCGTGTCCATTCGTCCAGTATGAAAAAATAGGCATCCCTTTTTGAATATAGTCTCCTACTTGGAAATGGGCTTTTAAAATAACATTACGCTCTTTAGCCCAATTCAGTAATTCATTAAATTGGATGGATTGAACATAACCAGAAGTATCAGCAGGAACAGATCTCTCTGTTTTCTCTTCCAATTCTTCTAACAACGTTTCATTCCATTCGTAATTATAGGAGGCATGTTTTTTGTCAAAATACTGTTTGATAACCTCAGAGGTATCATTCCGAATATTACCTATTAAATAATTCACCTGGATCCACCTTGTAGAATGATGAATAAACAAAATAAAGGCACCTAAACAGACGATAGAAAAGAAGACGGTTAGTAATGGGTTTAAAAACTGTACTTCACTATTTTCTTTTAAAAGCAAAAGGCTTATTAAAGAAAAGACAAAACCGAATGAAAAGATACCAAGTACGTGTTGGGTAATCCGATCAGCCATAAAGTCCTGCAATGTTCTTGGAGAAAACTGAGATGATGTTGTTGTTAAAACCACCATAATAGATGAAAAACTAATTGTTGTCATAGTTAAAATGGCCGTAATGAGTGAGCTATAAAGAGACATAGCCATATCATGAGTAGTTAATAGAATGGAGGGAATGTGTTCCTCTAACCTTTGAAAGAAACCATAATCTAGATAAGTAGTAGTTGTTACAATGACGATTGAAATAAAGCTATATATTGTTGGTAAAAACCAATAACTACCTCTTAAACGAAACCACAATTTTTTATAATTCATCTAACTCACTCCTAAGAAACATGTTCCCCATTTCCTCCTATTTTTAACATGGCTTATTTAACGTTAGGTGTTCGCATACTTTTTGATTTACAATAAGAGAAGATTTAATGAAGGAATGGTAAAGATGAGTATTTTATTAGTAGAAAATTTATATAAAACATATGGAGAGAAAACTCTCTTTGATTCAATTTCTTTTTCAATTGCTGAAAAGCAAAGAATTGGACTCATAGGTGTTAACGGAACGGGTAAGTCTACGTTATTAAAAGTGTTGGCGGGATTAGATTCTGCAGAAGAGATTACGATGACTCACGCCAATGATTTTAGAATTGAATACCTACCACAGGAGCCAATCTTGGATGGGGAATTAACCGTTCTGGAGCAAATCTATTACGGTGATTCTATTATTATGAGGGCGATGCGAGAGTATGAGCAGGCACAGAATGAGTTAGAGTTGGACCCAATGAATAGCCAGAAACAACAGAAACTGATTTCTATACAGCAACGCATGGATGAAGTAGATGCATGGGAGGCAAGTACCGTAGCTAAAACGGTTTTAACGAAGCTTGGAATTGCAGATTTCTCCAAAAAAATTAAGCACCTATCAGGTGGTCAAAAGAAGCGGGTTGCCATTGCAAAGGCACTGATTCAACCTGCAAATTTATTACTAATGGATGAGCCGACGAACCATTTAGATAATGAGACAATAGAATGGCTTGAAGGTTTTTTAGCTCAGTACAAAGGTGCTCTATTGTTAGTCACTCATGATCGTTATTTCTTAAACCGTGTGACAAACAAAATCTTCGAGTTAGACCGTGGAAAACTTTATTCTTATGATGGGAATTATGAGGTTTTCCTTGAGAAAAAAGCGGAGCGGGAAGCAGAAGCAGAACTAAGGGAATCAAAACGCCAAAATATACTAAGAAGAGAACTAGAATGGTTACGCCGTGGTGCGAAGGCGCGGACAACGAAGCAAAAGGCGCGGATTCAACGTGTTGAACAGCTAAAGGACCAGAAAGTAGAAGGTGTAAAAGGAGAGGTAGACTTTGCGATAGGCTCCCAAAGACTTGGAGACAAGGTTATAGAGCTTGAAAGTGTCAGTAAAGAGTTCGAAGGGAAAGCACTAATCCAAGATTTTAGTTCACTTATTATCCCTGGTGACCGAATTGGGATCATTGGACCTAATGGAAGTGGAAAAACAACACTTTTAAATATGATTGCTGGTCGAATTGAGCCTGATAAAGGGGAAATAGAAATAGGGTCGACCGTGAAAATCGGCTACTATACACAAGACCACGATGAGATTAACGGTGATTTGAAAGTAGTAGAGTATATAAAAGAAGTAGCTGAAATTGTTCATACGATTGATGGGCAAGTGATCACAGCAGAACAAATGCTAGAAAGATTCTTGTTCCCACGCTCTATGCAATGGACCTACATCCGCAAATTATCCGGTGGGGAACGTCGCCGGCTTTATTTGTTACGGGTGTTAATGACTGAACCTAATGTGCTATTTTTAGACGAGCCTACCAATGATTTGGATATTCAAACATTGAGTGTTTTAGAAAATTATCTTGATCAATTCCCTGGAGTAGTTATTACTGTATCCCATGATCGCTACTTCTTGGACAGAGTGGTAGATAAATTGATTGTGTTTGATGGACAAGGGAATATCAGTCGCTTTATGGGCTCGTATACAGAATACATGGAAGAGATGAAAGAGAAGAAAGCAGTTGAAGTTAAGGCTGTAAAAGAAGTGACACAACCTAAGCAGAAGACTGAAAAAAGGAAAAAGCTCTCTTATAAGGATCAATTAGAGTGGGATGGCATTGAAGATAAAATAGCTGAACTTGAAGAGAAGATTGAAAAGATCGATGAAGAATTAGCAGAAGCGGGAAGTGACTTTGAAAAAATCCAGAAGCTGATGGACCAGAAAAGTGAGGTCGAAAGCGAGCTAGAGCGGACAATGGAACGTTGGGAAGAGCTAGCGCTTATGGTGGAAGAAATCGAAAAATAAAAGGGATAAAGTAAAGCGGCAGCCTTTGGGTTGTCGTTTTTGTTTTGCTTTTTTAAAAGGAAAAAGAACATTATGTACATATTTCACAGCCCTAAGTGACAAAATAATCCATATTATGAAAGGAGTGTTAAATATGAAGAGAAAACTAGCTGCTTTAGTTATGGGGGCAGTTATGGTAGCAATGAGTGCAAATGCAATCCCAGCACAAGCGAATAAAATGTCCGCTGATAATCAACAACAACAACAGCCTAAGGTGGAGCTAACTGAAAAACAACAAGGAGAACTGGCTGCCCTTTACCAAGAAATCAACAAATTAAAAAAGCAAGTGCTGGATAAGTATGTGGAATTCGGCTCCATGACAAAAGAGCAAGCAGACAAAGTGAAATCATGGATTGACCAACACTATAAGAGAATGGAAGAGAATGGTTTTAAACCAATGGAAAGACACCATTTTCATAGGGATCATGACAAAGATGATAAAGATGACAATGGAGACGATGATTAGTATTAAGTTTAGCGAGAACCTTCCGATTAGCCTGGTGGCTGATGGGGAGGTTTTTTTGTGCTGATTTCTCGTGGGAGAGTGTGAAAAATTAAGAGCGAACGGTGAGGTTTTCTGATAGAGGGGTAAACATTTCCGATAGGAGAGCAGAAGTTTCTGATAGAGGGGTAAACATTTCCGATAGGAGAGCAGAAGTTTCCGATATAGGGGTAAAGATTTCCGATAGAAGAACAGAAGTTTCCGATAGAAATACTAAAATTTCCGATTAACAGAAAATAGTCTCCCTGCTTATTCTTTTTTACAAGTAAAAGGTTTTTCTTACATATAGATAGAAAGTATTAGGAAATAAAAAAGGGGATGGGGTCAGGTGAAAGAGTACACACAGTATGATGGATTGGGTCTAGCAGATTTGGTGAAAAAGAAAGAGGTTCATCCGCGTGAACTTGTACAAGCTGCAATAAATCAAATTGAAAACAAAAATCCTCAGTTAAACGCGGTTATCAATAAAATGTATGAAAAAGCGGAGACAACGGCAGAGCATTCCACTTCAGAGGGAGCCTTCGCTGGTGTCCCCATTCTATTAAAAGATATTACGCAAGAAATTGAAGGTGAACCGATTACGTTAGGGTCCAAAGCATTCCAAAACTACAGGGCAAAACAAGATTCCGAGTATGTGAAAAGAATAAGAAAAACAGGAGCTATTATACTTGGACAAACAAATGTCCCTGAATTTGCCCTCCTTGGAATAACGGAACCCAAACATTACGGTCCATCTAGAAATCCGTGGAATACTGATCATTCACCGGGGGGTTCCAGTGGAGGGTCTGCTGCAGCCGTTGCTTCTGGAATGGTTCCGATAGCGGGAGCCAATGATGGTGGCGGTTCCATCAGAATTCCTGGCGCATATAGTGGACTATTTGGTTTAAAACCGACTAGAGGACGCACACCAGTGGGACCAAAAACGGGGCGTGACTGGCAGGGAGCTTCTGTAGACCATATTTTATCCAGAACAGTAAGAGACAGTGCAGCCATGTTAGATGAGTTAAAAGGACATGTGAAATGGGCAGCCTTTCATGTCCCGGACTACACAGGGAGCTATTTGCAGGACATGTCGACGCCAATCAAGGATCCATTAAAAATCGCTTTTACAACGAAATCTCCACTTGGTACAAAAGTAGACCCTGAATGTATAGAGGCTGTCCATCAAACAGCAAAACTACTAGAATCTATGGGTCATATTGTTGAAGAAAAAGAAGCTCCCATCGATGGTCATAAAATTGCCCAATGTTATCTCAACAACTACTTTGGTGAAGTAGCTGCGACACTTGAGTCTTTAACACCTGTCTTGGGTAGAAAAGCAACCTATAAGGATGTAGAGCCCACAACCTGGTTATTAGGACTACTTGGAAAAGCAACTTCGGCTAAGGAAATCGCACTGAGTATTAGAGAATGGGACCGAGCCGCATACATCATGGAGGAATTCCACGAAACATACGATCTTTACCTGACACCGGCCACTGCGTTCCCAGCTCCAAAAATTGGTGAACAAGACCCAACCCCTGCCGAACAAATGGCTATCTCTGTAGTAGGGAAATTAGGGGCGGGCAGTTTGTTAAAAAGGGCTGGAATCGTTGATAAATTGGCGGTCGATAACTTATCACGAGTTCCATTTTCTCAACTAGCTAATTTGACAGGACAACCTGCAATGACGTTACCAGTCAAGCTCTCGTCCACGGGATTACCAATTGGTGTTCAAGTGGTGGCAGCAAGAGAGAGAGAGGACTTGTTGTATAAACTAGCAGGACAGATGGAATCAGACGGTAAGTTTATCGATGTGACACACAACCCAATTTTTCAATCTTAGAGATGTCAGAACATATTAAACTATGATAATATTTAGTCATACGAAATATTAGGAGGACCCTCTCATGGCAGAATACTTAATTGTTCTAAATAAAGATGAAGATACCGTATCCATAGTAGATGCGCATTCCTATGAAATTATAAAAACAGTGGAAACAGATTATAATCCACACGAGGTTGTGATTACCCCTGATGGCAAGAAGACCTATATTACTTGTTCTTTAGGGAATAAAATGAACATCATGGATAACGATACGTTTGAAATCACGAAAACATTGGAGCACCCTGATTTTAATTTTCCACATGGTTTAGGGGTTACTCCTGATGGGAAAAAGATTTTTATGGCCTCTACATACAGTGAGAAAGTCTTTGTCATAGATGCAGAAATAGATGAAATTACGAATGTATTTCCAACCTATCAAAAACTTTCTCACATGATCTCATTTTCTCCAGATGGTAAAACGGTTTACGTGCCGAACATCGGAAGCCATAACATGACCGTTGTGGATGTTGAATCTGAGAAAGTTGTGAATCACTTTCCAGTGGGAAGAGGACCTGAAGGTGTAGCTGTTCACCCTAACGGAAGAGAACTGTATGTCGCAAATCAAGATGATAACAATCTATTTGTAATCGATACAGAGACGTTAGAAGTTTTATATAAAAGAAGAATTGGAACGTGCCCCGTTCGTCTTGTTTTCTCACCGGATGGGAAATATGCACTTATTCCAAACCGTGAGTCAGGAGAGCTTTCTATCATTGAGACTGCGTTTGAACTAAAGGGTAAAGTATATCCATGGGAAGTTAAACGAATTCGTGTTGGAGTATGGCCGGGAGGTATTGTGTTCAACCCTGAAGGCACCAAAGCATTTGTAGCCAACAATAAAACGAATGACCTTTCTGTTATCAATATGGAAACGTTAGAGGAAGAAGCAAAAATAAAAGTGGGTATTCATCCGGATGGGATTGCTTACTTAGTTAAATAGAGTCATAGAAAAGCCATGCCCGAATTAGCGCATGGCTTTTTGAATAATTCATAGGAGGTAGTCAAATGAATACGATCAATTGGACCAAATTCGAAGATTGCTTACATGGTGTTATGAAAGACAAACATATACCAGGTGCAGCTGTCGCCGTTTCCCAAAATGGAAAGGTTATCTATCAAAAGGGATTTGGGGTTCGTGATGTTGAAACGAGAGAACCCGTCACTCCAGAAACGATTTTTGGAATAGCTTCCGTGACTAAATCGTTTACAGCTTTAGCTATATTAAAGCTAGAGGAGGAAGGGAAGTTATCAGTAGAAGATCCCGTGATCCGATACATTCCTGAGTTCAAGATGCAAGGTGTAGAAGACATGAGTGAAATCAAAATCTATCATCTTATGTCACATACTACTGGATTACCTCCTATGAACCGCCGAGAAGAACTTAATGATCTCAAACACCATCTAGAATATGTAGCTAATGAAGACTACGAACTACTAGGGAAACCTAGTCAGTACTTTAGCTACTGCAACGACACCTTTCTTTTACTCGGTGAAATCATTGAGCGTCTGACGGGGCGTCTCTATCGAAGGTTTGTTACGGAAACAATTTTAAATCCTCTACAAATGTACCGCTCTACCCTAAGTCTAGAAGAGGTAGCGAAGTATGATAACGTGTCAGTTCCTTACATATATAATTCAGACAGCAGTACATATGAAAAACAACAATGGCCAACACTCGGTAACTACGAGGTTGGTGGAGGGGTCCGTTCGAATGTCCTGGATTTATTAAAATATGGTCAGGCTTATGTGGGAGAGGGGCCAATTGTCTCTAAAGAGAGAGTGAAGAAAATGTGGAGTCATCTTCATCAAATTAGAAGGAACGCTTACTACGGCTATGCCTTACAAGTTACACCAGATTACTCAGGCGTCACATTAGTTGAACACGGAGGAGGTCAACCAGGCGTTTCCTCGAACTTTGGATTTGTTCCTGAGAAGGGAATTGTTGTAAGTGTACTGACCAATGTATCAGGTGTACCGGCTGCCGATATATGGTTAGCAGCAATGAATACAGCTTTAGGCATTCCGTTAGAGCAAAAGCGTAGTGTGGAACCATTCTATAATCTAACTTCTGATGAATTACAGCTATTAGTAGGTAGCTATGATTCTGCAGAGGGCGGTTATGTGAAAATCTCGTTGGAAGACGGGGCTCCAGTTGCAGAAGCAGCAGGGGAAAAGCTGAAACTAAGAGCAAGTTCCACTAACACCTTAGTAGTTGAAGAAACTGGTTTGCCTATTCAGTTCTTTTTAAGAGATAACGAAAAGGCATGGGCGGTGTTGTTTGGATCGAGGATGTTGAGGAGGAAAAACTAGTCGAATTAAATAAAACAGGTCTTTACTTACTTAGGTTTGTAGTAATGACCTGTTTTTCTATTATCGTCCTGGAGTTAGCGCATACACATAACTATCAATGAGAACACCTTCTCCGTTGGTGTATTCATTCTTCAAAATACCCTCTAAAGTAAAACCAAGCTTTTCTGGGATCTTGCAGCTTTTCTTGTTATCTGTTCCGATTAGGCACTCGATTCTTTTTGCTCCCACTTCTTCAACAGCGTATTGAACAAGGGCTTCAACCGCCTCCGTTATGTATCCTTTTCCACTTTCTTTTGTGTGAATCCAGTAGCCAAGTTCAAAACGAGGAACTTTCCAGCTTGGGTGATGGAGTCTTACTGTTCCTATAAAACGACCATCAGCCTTACTATAAATATGAAATCTAATTTCCTTGCGTAAGAAAAAGTGAGCGTGGGCAATTCGGACATCAGCTTCCGTTTCTTCTATGGAAGGTTTCTTTTTAGCAAAAGACAACCATGGTCTTAATTCTTCTATGGATTCACAAATAGCTTGATTGACTACCTTCCCGTCACCAGGTTGTGGAATACGGAGAACTAATCGTTCCGTTTCTATTTTGGTAGGTAGGTCTAGTAATATTGGGTCCATCAAATCACAGCCTTTCTTTAATTCATATTTCTTATTATTACATATCGGGTGGGTAAATGATGGGTTAGATTCCCATTATGACAATTTTGTTACTGGGTATGAAGTAAAACATAGAAAAAAATCCAGACAATCGCATTAAAAAGGTTTTGTTATTACAATATAATGAATTTCGATTACTTTTTTGTAACGATTCAGCTGCAAAACCATGATAATTACTAGCAAATGTAAAGTGTTGACATTGACGTGAGAAATAAACATTTATTATAATAATATAAAATATAACAACGCTTAATCCCATATGGGAGCGGGGGAACCAATTATTTGTGGCAACTGCCACAGGGGTGAATCCTTTCACTAGTTTACTAGTAAGGTAGGGTGATTTCTCTACATCCGAATCCGACAGCTAACCTCGTAAGCTCCAGTAGAGACCACTATTGCTAATGAACCACGACAGGGCTCTCTCTGTCGTGTTTTTTATTTCATAATAAGGAGGTTTTTCAGGTGGAAGGAAGTAACAAGCTTACAAGAAACATTATATTAGCTCTAATTCTGGGTTTGGTTTTTGGCTTTGTGTTGAACATCTTTGCACCAAGTGTGTTTAAAATCGTAGATCCATATATACTGTATCCACTAGGAACCATTTTCCTTAACTTAATCAAAATGTTAGTCGTTCCACTTGTTTTTATTTCCATTACCTTAGGGGTTGCTGGTCTTGGGGATCCTCAAAAATTAGGTCGTATAGGGGCAAAAACGATTGGTTATTTTCTAGTTACAACGACTATTGCAATTAGCTTGGCAATCGGAATTGGCTATGCAATGAAGCCAGGTGTAGGAGGAAGCTTTGATACTTCGAGTGCGAATTTTGAAGCAACAGAAGCACCATCGTTTATCGATACGTTACTTGATGTGATACCGACAAACCCTATTGAAGCGATGACTACGGGTAATATGCTCCAAATGATTACATTTGCTGTATTCATAGGACTAGCATTAGCTGTTCTAGGAGATAAAACAAAAGGGATTTTGAAACTGTTTGAACAAGGAAATGAAATCATGATGTATTTAGTGAATGTCGTCATGAAAACAGCTCCAGCCGGCGCATTTGCCTTAATTGCATCTGCAGTCGGAAAACAGGGATGGGAGGCATTCAAAGTAATGGGAATGTATTTCATTGCCGTTTTACTTGCTCTAATTCTTCATGCCATCCTTGTGTATGGTTCGACGGTTTCTCTATTTGGAAAAATGAGCCCAATCAAATTCTTCAAAGGATTTGCACCAGCCATGTCGGTTGCCTTTAGTACTTCAAGTAGTAGCGCAACCCTACCAGTTTCCATGGAAACTGCTCAGAAAACGTTAGGTGTTCCGAAGAGTATAAGTAGTTTTGTTCAACCGCTAGGAGCAACGATTAACATGGATGGGACAGCCATTATGCAAGGTGTTGCAACGGTTTTTATCGCCCAAGTTTACGGGGTAGATTTATCAATTAGTCAACTACTAATGGTTGTGCTAACAGCTGTTCTGGCAAGTATCGGTACAGCTGGTGTTCCAGGGGTAGGTCTGATCATGCTCGCAATGGTATTAAAATCTGTAAACCTCCCAGTTGAGGGAATTGCTCTCATCATTGGAATCGACCGTCTTCTTGATATGACAAGAACAGCTGTCAATACTGCAGGTGATGCAGCATGTGCCGTTATGGTAGCTGAGACAGAAAAGAAACATCAGTCTTCAGAAGAAAGCTTGTCTGCGTAAGTTAAGAAAGCCCAAATCCAGAAGGATTTGGGCTTTTTTTTATCAGGAAAATAAAGCATGAACATGTTTATCTAGTTCTTTTAACAAAGGCACTCTTGGACTATATAAGGTGTTTTGACAATGTTCATCGACATGTCGGTTAATGAGTCCTGCCGTGTTAAGAATCGAAATGTGGTGATGAATATTGCCTTTTGTATCTCCAATCAGATGAACAAGTTCAGTAAATGAGCGTTTTTCTCCTTTTAATTGTTGTAAAATCCGTAGACGCTTTGGATCGGAAAGGGCTTTTCCAATTAACACGATTCGAGCTTCTTTACTGTCAAATGTGGTGGCAGGATAATATAAACTAATACAGTCATGATACAGTGTATAGGTTGTTAATGGCCTGAAATGTAAACTAGGCATGACATGAATATGTTTGATAAAAGATGATTCGAATATCATTCCGTTTGTGAGTTCCTCTATTACTTTAGTAGGCGTTGCTTTTGTTAATTGTTCTTTCGTTTTTTCATTTGCTTTTTGTAAAAGAGGAATGGTAGAGGAGGGAAGAGTTGAAAAGTACTCCTTGTCCCATTCTTTCAAGATAGAGATCATCCGGTCCCGTTCACCAAGAATGTCTTGAGGCAATGCTTTGTCTTGCTTCAATACTGGTACAATTCTTTCTAAAATATCCCCCGCACTTAATTGGCTTACTTCAGATAAAATATCTTCAATTGTTTGCTTTTCGTATGTTTGTTTATCAATAAGCACATGTAGATAGTGAAAAAGCCATTCATCTCCTAAGGTCTCAATCTCATTTTTAAAATGTGTGCTGAGACGAGCCTCGACCTGTTTTCTCCAGTCTTTACCCACCTCTAGGTATTTACTGTTTTTGGGGTTTTTATATAATAGATAGCTTAATAACAATTCGTCTATAGGTGAAAAAGAGGCACTTACTGTATAGTTCATGGCATAACCCTCCCATTCTTCTCTGTTTTTTCTATCTTATCATAGCGAGGGAAGGGAGTCATTGAACACAATTTGTCGAACGATAATAATTGACCATATAATACTGTTCAATTATTATTGAACTTGTGTAAAAGGTTTAAAATCTTTGAACGATACAGAACATGTAAAGAAGGGATAGAAATGAGATCATATATTGGGATTTTCAAAAATCCAAATTACGTAAAGCTTTTTATAGCTCAATTTGCCTCACAAATAGGTACAGTCACGGGGTTGATTGCTTTCACATTTTATATTTTGGACCGCTTTAGTCAACAACCTGTTTTTGCGACATTAACTGAAATGATGTACTCACTTCCAACATTGTTTTTATTTTTTCTGACAGGGGTATTAGCAGACTCATTTGATAGACAAAAGATAGCCAGAAATTGTGACTGGATATGTGCTGGGTTGAGTTTACTATTATTAGGGGCGGTAATGATTGGTTTTATGCCACTCATCTTTGCACTATTATTTATTCGAAGTGGTATTTCAAAGTTCTTTCCGCCTGCCCAGAGTGCACTCTTACAAGGAGTTCTCACTAAAGAAGATTACCCCACAGCAATGGGATTAAATTCAATGCTTTCAAGTGTATTTTTCTTAACGGGAAGTGGATTAGGGGCATTTATATACTGGAACCTTGGTGTAGAGGGAGCTATTTTGATTGATGCATTGAGTTTTTTAGTTTCCGGAGTGTTTATCGCTCTTTGTCGAATCCCTCTCGAAGTTCGAATGCCAAACGGACAGATTGCTTTCAAGGAGTTTAAATTAAAAACCGTATTTCAAAATTTTTGGGTAGGAGTAAAGTATGCATGGGGAAAACCAATTGTCCTTACACTACTCATTGGGATTTTGATGATTGGAGTTCTAAATGGGGGAACTGCGGTCATGCATATCTTTATTATGAAATATAAATTGGCGCCGGAAACCTATGAACAGGTTCAAATTGGTTTAACGATTGCAATTGGTTTGGGGGTTTTATCAGGAAGCATAATAGCCACTTATTTAAGTAAAAAGGTTGCGTTGTATAAAATGATTATTGCGAGCTTTCTGATCAACGGAATAACACCGTTTATTCAGTCATCCATAGAAGAGATTTGGGTTTATTTTATCGTCCATTTTATCTTTGGTACGGCGATTCCATTATGTAATGTGGCATTTTTTGGCTGGTTAGGTCAAATTGTTGATCCGAAAATGATGGGTAGAGTACAAGGCTTAGTCACTCCGCTTATGATGTTCACATTAACCTTGACCCAAGCATTTATTGCAGCTGCTTTTCCAAATCACATGACCATAGAGGGTATATTTTATATTGTTGGGGGAGCATCTTTGGCCACCGCACTATTTTATCTAATAAAGCTTCCGAAGCTAGCGAAAATTGAACATGAAAAATCTGGCATTGGTCGTGTTGTCAAAGCCACAATGTAAGAAAGGGGCCAGTAATTAAGAATGGCCCCTTTGGTTCTAATAACTTTTTGCCCAATATACTAATTTCTGCGCTTCATTTCCACAGCAAACACATTCATTTGAAATGGACTCTTGCTCAAATGGGATACACCTAGAAGTTGCGCCAGTTACTTCTTTTATTTTTTCTTCGCACTCAAGTTTTCCGCACCACATGGCTTTTATAAAACCAGGTTTTTGGTTAATAAGCTCTTTAAATTCTTCAAATGAATTAGTGGTTGAAGTCTTGTCTTCACGTGCTTTTCTAGCAGTGTCTAGCATGGAGTATTGTATTTCCTCTAGTAGAGCTAAAAGCGTTTCCTCGAGTTTATCCATGGAAACGAAAACTTTCTCTCCAGTATCCCGTCTAACTAGGACAACCTGGTTCTTTTCAATGTCCTTTGGACCCACTTCAAGTCGGACCGGAATCCCTTTCATTTCATATTCATTAAACTTCCATCCAGGCTTTTTATCGCTTGCATCAATATCGATGCGGACGAGCTTAGAAAGAGATTCTTTTAGATCATATGCAAAGTCTAGAACTCCTTCTTTATGTTGGGCAATTGGAACAATCATGACTTGGGTAGGAGCGACCTTTGGCGGTATTTTTAATCCTCGGTCATCTCCGTGAACCATGATGAGGGCACCAATAACCCGCGTAGTAAATCCCCAGGATGTTTGATGAACATATTGTTGGTTACCGTCTTTATCTAAATACTGAATGCCAAATGCCTTGGCAAAACCAGTTCCTAAATGATGAGAGGTGGCAGTTTGCAGGGCCTTTCCATCATGCATCAGGCTTTCAATGGTATAAGTGAACTTGGCCCCGGCGAATTTTTCTTTTTCAGTCTTTTGCCCTTTCACAACTGGGATAGCGAGCAGGTCCTCACAAACTCTTGCGTATACTTCAAGCATACGAGTTGTTTCCTCATGTGCATCCTCATCGGTTGCGTGGCAGGTATGACCTTCTTGCCATAAAAATTCAAGCGTTCTAAGGAATGGGCGTGTGGTTTTTTCCCATCTGACGACATTAGCCCACTGGTTATAAAGCTTAGGTAGGTCGCGATAAGAATGTATAATATCTTTGTAATGCTCGCAGAACAACACTTCAGAAGTCGGGCGGACGACAAGTCTCTCCGTCAGTTCCTCTGAACCCCCATGTGTAACGAAGGCAACCTCAGGAGCAAAGCCCTCGATGTGATCTTTTTCTTTTTGAAGCAAGCTTTCAGGAATGAAGAGGGGCATATAGACGTTTTCATGGCCGGTTTCCTTTATTCGGCGATCCAGTTCATTTTTAATATTTTCCCAAAGGGCATACCCGTATGGGCGAATAATCATGGAGCCGCGGACACTAGAGTAGTCGACCAGGTCAGCTTTCGTGACGATGTCTGTGTACCACTGCGCAAAATCATCGTCCATGGCGGTGACGCTTTTTACAAAATCTTTTTGGTTTTTCATGTTACACACTCCTTTTTTATTTGCTTTCCTTCTTTTAACGATAGTTGTTGCAGCAGGTCACGATTCCGAGGTTTGCGTTCCCTCTATTAACGATTGTTCTTGTAGCAGGTCACGATTCCGGAGTTTGCGTTCCCTCTGTTAACGTTTCTTCTTCCAGCAGGTCACGTTTTCCACGGTTTGCATTCTCCTCGCCGTGCTAGCCGCTTGTATTCCCGCCCGTCCAAGCGCATCCTCAAACAAAACCCAATAAAAAAAAGCCTCAATCCCAAAAGGGACCAAGACTTTGGCGGTACCACCCTACTTCATAAGGCAACAGACGACCTTATACACTCAAAAGATAACGGTTGAACCGCTGTATTTTCATACAGAACTCAGAAGGCAGGTTCGAACGGGTGCCAATAGGAACCTCCCACCACTAGTTCCCTCTCTGTTAAAGGCTAACTCCAATCTACTAATCCTCGTCATTGTTTTTATTCAATATAGTATTGTGCAGTATTATATAAATTTTGCAATCTTATTGTCAATCTGTTTTTTACCTATATGAATGCCTTATTTGTCCAACATCATATAGTGAAGTAAAGAAAGGGAGGGAAGACGTCATGATTGAACAGGTTCAGGCTGAAATGGAAAGATTGATTGCTAAGTTAAAAAAAGACCAACAGGAAGATGGTTCATGGGTATATCCATTTGAGATGGGAATTCTGACAGATGCTTACATGATTATTTTACTTCGAACATTGGAATGGAACGATGAGCCCTTTATACAAGCGCTTGTCAATCGGATTGAAAGTAGACAAGAACAGAATGGAGCCTGGAAACTATTCGAGGATGAGCAGGAAGGCAATCTCTCTCTGACGATTGACGCGTATTATGCTCTTTTATATTCAGGGTACCGTAAGAAGACGGACGAACAAATGAAAAGGGCTAGCCAATTCATCCGGAAACATGGTGGACTCAAAAAAGCAAAAATATACACAAAAGTCCTTCTAGCCATGACGGGTCAATATCCTTGGCCAACCTTTTCACCCATGCCAGTCGAAATCATGCTACTGCCACTTTCTTTTCCCTTCAATTTCTATGACATTTCCGTATTTGGGCGGGCGAACTTAGCCCCAATGATGATTATTACCAGTCAAAAATTTCAAGTGAAGACAAGGTTGAGTCCTGATCTTTCTAACTTGTATTTATCCCAAAGAGAGTCAGGATGGGATGATTATTGGGAAGAGTACCGCTCTAAGGAATGGATGTCTTTTCTATCTTTTATTCAAAAAGGAATCAAAACCATTGCAGGAATACCAGACCAAATTCGATCTCGTGCGATTGAGGAAGCCAGGAAGTATATGTTAGAGAGAATTGAACCGGATGGGACTCTTTTAAGCTATTTTAGCACTACATTCTATATGATTTTTGCACAACTGGCTCTAGGTGCTTCTAAGCAGGACCCTCTTATTTTAAAGGCGGTTGAAGGGTTAGCATCGATGGGAACAGTGATTCAAAAGCAGGTCCATATCCAATATACGACTGCAAACGTATGGAATACGAGTCTGATTAGTTCTGCTCTACAGTCGGCTGGAGTACCGAGTCATGACCCTACGATTGAAAAAGCCAATCAGTATTTATTATCTAGACAGCATACCAAGTATGGGGACTGGGTAATCCATAATCGAAAGGGAGTTCCAGGTGGGTGGGGCTTCTCCCATGTCAACACAATACACCCGGATGTCGACGATACAACAGCAACTCTGCGTTCCATCACGAGTGCGTCTTTAGATAATCCTCATGTAAAAGAAGCGTGGGAGAAAGGCGTCCATTGGGTTCATACTATGCAAAATAAGGACGGAGGATGGCCAGCTTTTGAGCGTGGTGTAAACAATAGACTGCTAGAGTGGTTGCCTATAAGTGGAGCAGAGTTTTTCCTGCTAGATCCCTCTGCTGCTGATTTGACGGGGAGAGCGTTAGAATTCTTCGGGCATTATACGGTGTTTGAAAAACCAAATAAACGAATGGAAAAAGCAATTAAATGGCTTTATGACCATCAGGAAGAAGATGGTTCCTGGTACAGTAGGTGGGGGATTTGTTATATCAATGGAACCTGGGCTGCGTTAACGGGATTAGCGGCAGTAGGTGAGCCAACGAACCATCCTTCTATTCAAAAAGCAATCAAGTGGTTAAAGCAAACACAAAACCAAGATGGTGGTTGGGGAGAATCATGCAAGAGTGACCAATATAAAAAATACATGCCATTAGGCGAAAGTACATTGACGCATACCGCATGGGCAGTGGATGCATTGATCTCAGTTTCAAATAAACCATCCAGGCAGATAGAAAATGGAATAGCGTACTTAATTCGAAATGCTAGGAGTAAAAACTGGACGGAGCGATATCCAACAGGCCAAGGAATGGCGGACTTTTTCTATATTCACTACCATAGTTATCGATATATTTTTCCACTCCTAGCACTTAGTAACTATCGAAAAAAGTACTTTTAGTAACTTGTTTGAAAATTCTAATTTATGGTTAAATATATCTGAACGAAAAATTAGGAAAAGGAGGAATTCGAATGGAGAGTTTAATTAAGCCAGAAGAAACGTGGTTGTTGTGGGCATTTTTAGCTGGATGGGCAGCAGTCAGTATTTACTTGGAGCAAAAGTATAAATGGGCATCTAAAGTCTCGGGTGCCATTATTGCACTAGTAGGGGCAATGGTTCTAGCTAACTTAAATGTTATCCCTACCGCATCTCCAGTATATGATGCAGTGTGGGTATATGTCATTCCATTGGCTATCCCGTTACTTCTATTTCAAGCAAACTTAAAGAAAATATGGAATGAAAGTGGAAAGTTATTATTCTTATTTTTAATCAGTTCGATTGGGACTGTAGCGGGTGTGACCATCGCATTTATAACATTAAAAGATTCAATTCCTTACCTGGATCGAATTGGAGCTATGATGACGGGCTCTTATATTGGTGGAGGTGTAAACTTTGCAGCACTTGCTGGGAAGTTTGAAGCCCCAGGAGAGATGGTGTCAGCAGCAACAGTTGCCGATAACCTAATGATGGCGATATATTTCTTTGTGCTCATTGCCATACCGTCTATTACCTTCTTTAGAAATAAATTTAAAACACCATTCATTGACCAAGTTGAAAAAGAAGGAAATGCTGCAGGTGAAACGCAAGCATCTTCTTATTGGAAGCGAAAAGATATTTCTTTAAAAGATATTGCGTTTGCACTAGGAAGCGCCTTTGTTATTGTGGGAATTTCTTTTAAACTAGCAGCTATTTTTAATGGAATGATAGAGAGTGAGGGTTCAAACAATACTTTTCTTATTATTTTAGATGGGATTTTAGGTGATAAGTACTTAATGCTCACTACTATTACCGTTTTATTAGTGACGGTATTCCATCGTTTCTTTGATAAGATTCATGGATCTCAGGAACTTGGAACATACTTAATCTATATTTTCTTTGTTGTTATTGGGGTTCCAGCCTCTATTCCATTATTAGTTGAGGCAGCTCCATTATTGTTAATCTTTGTGGCCGTTATCGTTTTGTTCAATATGTTATTTACATTTGTGTTTGGGCGAATGTTCAAGTTCAACTTAGAAGAAATGATTGTTGCGAGTAATGCTAACATCGGTGGACCAACAACAGCGGCGGCAATGGCCATTGCAAGAGGATGGACGGAGTTAATTGCACCGATCATGCTTGTTGGAACACTTGGATATATTATTGGAAACTATATTGGAAGTTTAATGGGGTATTGGTTCCAGAGTATGATGTAAAAGTTCACATCCAAATCACTTGCCCATTGTCATTTTTACAAACTTTGGATATAATGCAAATAACAAACTAAGGAGGGATCACATTAGACGACATGATTATTTTCCAACACTTTTTTCGCTAATTTTCATATGAAAAAGTGGCTCTGCCTGTGGTCAGAGTAATGGAATCAGTCTGTCTATTTTTTGATATTCTCTTTATTGAATAGGACCGTCGTATTGTAATGCGATAGGGTTTTTTATGCCCTTTTACATTAGCCAAACAATACATTTCCCATTACACCTAAACACAGGCAGAAGCCTGTGTTTTTTTATTTTAGGTAATGGAGGAATGTGGATGTTATTTATAAAAGCTGAAAATGTTGCAGTTGATATAAAGGGGAATGTCTTGTTTGAGAATGCTTCAGTTGAGGTACATGAAGGGGAACGTGTGGCCATTATTGGGAAGAATGGAATTGGTAAGACCACTTTTATGAAGAGTCTTATAGGATACCAACCTATTGCTAAAGGAACCCTAAAAAACCAACTGGATGAAGGGCAGTGGAGTTGGATGGACCAGGAATCCGATGCATCCCACGGTTTTACGACTCGACAATTGATTGAATCTGACCATGAAGAATTGTTCCAGTTAAAACAGAAGTTACAGAATCTCGAGAAACAATTAGAAACAAATAATGACCTGATGGAGACATATAGTGGGTTCCTACAAGAATATATGGAACGAAGCGGGTACGAATGGGAAACAAGAATAGAAAAGCAGATGAACAGTTTAGGGATACCAAATAGGGTCTGGGATCTACCATTTCAGCAACTTAGTGGAGGACAAAAAACAAGGGCAAAGTTGGCAAAAGCTATGATCAATCAACCGAAACTACTTTTGTTAGATGAACCAACGAACCATTTAGATGCTGAATCATTATTGTGGTTGGCGGATTGGATGAAGTCCTTTAAGGGGGCCATTTTGTTTATCTCACATGAACGGGATTTTATTGACCAAGTGGCTACAGCAACGTATGAACTGACTCCCAGTGGAACAAAAAAGTATGCAGGTGGTTACTCGTTTTACAAAGAACAAAAAGATTTAGAACGTCAGACACTAGAGGCCACGTATCGTAGACAGGAAATAGAGAGGAAAAATCTAGTTGAGGCTATTTCTAATTACAGACAATGGTTTCAAAAAGCCCATAATGCGGCCGGAGAAAGAAACCCTTTTGCTAAGAGAAAAGCAAACAAAAATATGACTCGATTTAAGGCCAAAGAAAAAGCATTGGAACGGCTCGAAAATAACCGAGTAGAGCGGCCAAAGGATGCTCCTTCCATCCAGGTTAAATTAGAAGCTGAGAACTTTGGGAGCAAACGAATGATTAGCTTCGATGAAGTATCCTTTTCGTATAAAGGATCCACTTTTGGATTTAATGAACTGACTTTCGGAGTGGAACGGGAAGATCGCATAGCGGTTGTAGGTCAAAATGGCTCAGGTAAGACTACACTGTTAAAGCTTCTAACTGGGCAAATAGATCCGGATAGTGGAGGGATTATTCACCATCCTAATTTACGAATCGGCTACTTTATGCAGGAATTAGATGCCCTTCATGAGGAAGCCACCATCTTGGAAGAGGTTATGTCTGGGACTGAGCTGACACAAACCGAAGCCAGAACGATATTAGCTTGCTTTCTGTTTCGTGGTGATACGGTGTTTAAGAAAATCAGTGAGTTAAGTATGGGTGAAAGGTGCAGGGTAGCGTTTGTGAAGCTTTATTTTTCCCAGGCCAATTTACTTGTCTTTGATGAACCAACGAACTATTTGGATATTGACACGAGAGAAAGAATTGAAGATGCTCTTTCTATGTATCCGGGAGCAGTAGTGCTTGTTTCACATGATTCCTACCTATTAAGAAAGGTAGCGAACCGAGTGATTTCCCTCCAGGATCAGGATTTTACATTCTATCCGGGAAGCTATGAAGAGTGGATGAACTACAAACATCTGGACTCATCTGAACAAGCAGTCGAAAACGAAGTGCAGCGTTTAGAATTGGAGCTAGCCTATTTACTAATGGAAGATGAGGAGTCTGAATCACTACAGCCGAACCTCGAAAAGATAGAAAAAGCAAGAGAATTGCAAATGAAAATTGCACAACTGAAGAATAGCAATTAACCCTTTTAGAGTAGCTGGTTTCAACACTAGCTGCTCTTTTTTTACCTCCAGCCCCATTCGTACTAAGCCTCAAGTCCTATCTCAAAATATAGCTGAGGCTCATTATGAGAAAACCTAAATCTAGATAAGATAGAAACATGAAAGGCGATTGAGTCAAGTTTTAGTGGGTGAAAAATTCACCTATAAAATTTAATAGATTTTGTTATAGAAACTTCTCTCTATTCGTATGTGTTTGTAAGCGTTTTCCATT